>QILZ01000305.1 GCA_003233545.1 Spirochaetales bacterium | reverse complement strand
GAACTTGTATTTTTAAAAAGCAGGCCCCATTTTTTATTCATAGAAGAATCCTTTCCCAATTTACGTGTCCTGGCGTTCGGAAAGGCCTTCCTTACCAACAGGAGGCTGCTCTTTAAATCACGTATCAGGATGCCTTTAAATGCGGAACTGCAGGAGATCGATTCTCTCTCCGTGGAGCCCGGTGATAAGTTCCATTTCAGGTATAAGGGGAAAATGTACAGAATACTCTTTAACCGTGAAAGTCCTGTAAAGTGGTATGATATTATTTTGCGTCTTAAGAAAGAACTTAAAAAAAATGCTACTCATGAAGATCGAGCAAAAGATAACACATATCATCCTGGAGCTTCTTCTCTTTAGTAAAAGCTGTAACCTTCCTGTGAATTTCCTCGAGGTTGATTTTCCCCTCTGCTGTGAGCGCACCCTGCAGCAGCTTTTTAAGCCTGTTCATTCCGAAGTATTCTTTTCCATCGTACACTTCTACAACACCGTCGCTTATAAAAAGAAGTTTATTACGGGTGGTCATTCCGGTTTTGTACGAGTTATATACATGTCCCTCTACGTGGCCTATGGGGAAATCCGATTGTTTAAATAATTCCTCTGCTCCGTTTCCGGATATTATCAGCGGAGGGCAATGGATACCGGCTGATGAATATCCTATTTCCGAAAGTTTTGTATCTATGATACTATAGAAAACCGTGAAGTACAGTTCGGGGTTTCCTTCGTTTATATCTTCGATAAAACGGGTGTTAAGAAGCGTAAGCACCTCTCCCGGTTCCCGAAGCTGTTCCGAACCGTCTTCGCGCTTTTCTAACGTGTATGTTTCTATGATCTGCTTTAAATATATTGTGATTAATGCGGCAGAGGTTCCGTGCCCGGAAACATCCCCTCCGTAAATTACAATTTGATGATTATTGATTCTCTTTATTCCGCATATATCTCCGCCGAGTTCGGTGCATGGCCTGTAGTAAGTGCTGATTCTTATGCCCGGGAAATTGATTTCCTTTTCGGGAAGGAATTTCTTCTGTATATTCCGGGCAAGGAGAAGATCTTTTTTGGTTTCCCTGTTCCGCCTGGAAAGGATACTGTTTGCCGCTTTAAGTTTTTCATTTCTCTGTCTTATACGCTGACTTAGTATTTCCTGTTCTACCGCAGCTTTGTCGATAAAACGCTTGTTGGAGTCCTGCAGGCGTAAAACAGCGGTTCTGGTTATATTCTGCATTATCGAAGGATACACTTTTATAATAATATCGAAAGCAGTGCTATCCAGGGAAAGAACTTCCAGATCCGTTAAAGCCTTTATATGTGCCGTTCTTGTATAGTTCCGTGTAAAAAAAGGCATTTCACCGAAGAAATCACCTTCCGTCAGTATTCCGAGACGAATCTCGGCATAAACATCGAAGTTGCTTAGAACCTCGACATTACCCTTTAAAATGCAGTATACTTTTCTTTCCTGATCCTCCTTTTTTATAATGTAAGTTCCCTTTGGAAAGTTTTCATGCTTCAAAAGCCTGCTGATACTCTTTACATCCTCTTTGAACAGGCCGGAGAAAAGCTTGTTTCTGGATATATTTATAAGCTGGTGCATATCGTATTTCATCCTTTATTCACCAGGGTTGCCAGGGCTGCTCCGGCACCGGAACCTGCCATGTCCGCTGCAAGATCCAGTAATTCCGGCGACCGTCCCGTATATTGCTGGAGAAATTCGATTACAGCACCATATACTATACAGAACGCAATTGCGGCAAGAAAAAAATGCAGTTTCTTCTTTAATCTTAATGCAAGATCTAATGCAAGAAAAAAACCTAAGGCTGAATATGCAATAAAATGTTCCAGTTTATCAATATGCGGAACACTGCTTAAGATTCTGGGAGCACGGGGAATAAGAGAAACTACCAATATTGAGACTGCCGTTAAAAATAATAACACCCTTCGGGCTTTACTTGTGAGAATCATATCTATATTATTTTATCGGCAGAAATTTATATTAAAGAAGCCCCAGCATCAATTTTGCTTTTTCAGAGGCCATTGTACGGGGGTTCCAGGCGGGTGAGAAAACGAGTTTAACCTCCACATCCTTTACTCCATCGACTTTAAGGGCTTCCTGTTTTACCTGGTTGGCAAGTACGGGTCCGAGCGGACATGCCGGCGTGGTAAGCGTCATCTCTATTATGAACCTGCCGTCCTCCTCTTTTACACCGTATATTAAACCTAACTCATCCATGGATAACATAAGTTCCGGGTCCATGACTTTTCCTGCTGCTATAGCTACCTGTTCCTTGATACTCATTGTCCCTCCTGATGCTTTAATCTAATTATTTTTTAATAATTTTTCAAGAACAAATTGTATTTTATGACTTATTTGGTTATCTTATATTCGAATTAAATTTTTAGATTTTAACGATTATCTGCCGGAGAAGTATATGTCATCTGCATCAAAGCAAAACACGCTGGTCATTGAAGATCTTCATGTTTCCGTCGAGGGAAAGGAAATACTAAAAGGGGTAAACGTGGAAATCCCGAAAGGCGAGGTCCATGCCCTTATGGGTCCCAATGGTGCGGGCAAGAGTACGCTTGCATATGCTTTAATGGGCCATCCCAAATACAGGATTACAGAAGGAAAGGTTTCCTTTCATGGGAAAAATCTCCTCGATCTGTCGATAGATAAAAGAGCCCGGGAAGGTGTTTTTCTTGCATTTCAGTATCCTAAGGAGATACCCGGATTAAAGGTGTTTCACTTTTTAAAGAATGCATATATTGCACGTTTCGGAATAGACGAAGGATCTTTTTCATCTATGGATTTTTTTAAAAAGGTAAAAGCAAAAACAGAACTTTTAAAGATGAAAGAAGATTTTATAACGAGATACCTCAATGAAGGATTTTCAGGGGGTGAGAAGAAGCGAATGGAGATCCTTCAGTTATCATTACTGAAACCGGAGATTGCGATTTTAGATGAACCGGACTCGGGTCTCGATATCGATGCGGTCAGGATCGTTGCCGGCGGTGTAAACTCTTTGCGCGGTCCTGATATCGGGGTTCTTCTTATAACACACTACCAGCGAATACTGAACTATATAAAACCTGATGTTGTTCATATACTGATGAACGGCAGGATAGTGCAGTCGGGCGGGCCTGATCTTGCCGAGCATCTGGATAATGTGGGTTACGAGTTTGCCGGGGCAGAGGTATAGAGAATGCCGGATACGGAATACAGATACGGGTTCCATGATCCTGAAAATTATGTGTACAGGGCTAAGCCCGGTTTGTCCCACGATGTGGTTTCTGAAATATCATGGCTGAAAAAAGAACCGGAATGGATGTCGAAGGTACGGCATAAAGCACTGGATTACTTTCTAAAAAAACAGCTTCCCGAGTGGGGGCCTTTCCTCGGCAATATACCCTTCGATGAGATTTACTATTATATAAAACCGAGTGAAAGACAGGAACAAAACTGGAAGGATGTTCCTGAAGATATACGGAACACCTTTGATAAACTCGGCATACCGGAGGCGGAGAAAAAGTACCTTGCAGGCGTAGGTGCGCAGTACGAATCCGAGGTTGTCTATCATTCCCTTAAAGAAGAATGGACAAAGCAGGGAGTGGTGTTTCTCGACATGGACGGCGGTTTACGGGAGTATCCCGAACTCATAAAAGAATATTTCGGCTCTATTGTTCCGTACACGGACAATAAATTCTCGGCTTTAAATACTGCCGTGTGGAGCGGAGGTTCTTTTGTCTATATTCCCGAAGGTGTCGAAGTTGCAATACCCCTGCAGGCATATTTCAGGATTAATGCAAAGAATATGGGACAGTTTGAGCGGACACTCATTATTGCGGAAAAGGGGAGCAGGGTTCATTACATAGAAGGCTGTACCGCTCCCGTTTATTCCACGGATTCCCTGCACTCCGCAGTGGTGGAAATAATTGTAAAAGAGGGTGCCCGTGTAACATACTCTACGGTTCAGAACTGGTCAAAGAATGTTTATAACCTTGTAACAAAGCGTTCAATTGTATTTAAGGACGGTATTATGGAATGGGTGGACGGTAACCTGGGTTCCGGTGTATCGATGAAATATCCCGGAGCAATTTTAAAAGAACGCGGTGCAAGGGCGGAGATTCTCTCTGTGGCAATGGCTTCTGCAGGGCAGCAGCAGGATGTGGGAAGCAAGGTAATTCATATGGCATCCGATACCTCTTCCAGTATCGTTTCGAAGTCGATAAGCAAAGACGGGGGAAGATCGTCGTTTAGAGGTCTTGTTAAAGTTGTTTCCGGTTTAAGCGGTGTAAAGGCATCTGTCCGGTGCGATGCGCTTATCATGGATGATACCTCGAGGTCCGATACCTACCCTTATCTCGATATTAACAGCCCGGAAGTGGAAGTCGGCCATGAAGCAACGGTAACAAAAATCGGTGAGGAAAAGCTTTTCTATCTTATGAGCAGGGGGATATCGGAAATAGATGCAGCTAAAATGATTGTAAGCGGATTTATCGAACCTGTTGTAAAAAGGCTTCCCATGGAATTCGCCGTCGAAATGAATCGTCTTATCGATCTCGAAATAGAAGGAAGTGTGGGATGAAAAGTGATAATCTGAAACAACTGCGGTTATCTTATTTAAAGATAGCACAGGAACTTCCTTTCCCGGACAGTAGTGATGAGAACTGGAAATATACAAAACTCGATAATTATCTCGATATTAAAGGAGCTATTTTACAGGGTTCCGAAGCCTCCGACACTACAAAAGGGCTGGAAGTTTATGGCAGCGGGGTAAATTACCGTGTATACAGCATGGAGGAAGCAGCCGAAAAGGGATTCTTAAAAGCTCTTCCGGCGGAAGGCGAAGTTTTACGGTATTCGCCGGATGCATTGGTTCGCGCCCTGTTTACCAGGGGGGTGTACGTAAAGGTCGATGGCATAGATAATTCCGTAGGGCGGGAAGATGAATCTAAAGGCGTACTGCATATAACCCTTAACAATATGCGTAAAGATGAAGCGGAAGAATATCTTTTTTACTGGATTATCGTCGAAATCGAAGCCGGTTCGGAACTTGTTCTGATTGTGGAGACAAAGAATACTCATAAGTACTTCGGTGAGATAGACATTTTCGCAGGAGAAAAATCAAAGCTTCACTATGTAAGTATCGATGATACGGAATCCGGCGGATTTCACAGAAAGCGCAGGGTAATTACCGCGGCGGAAGATGCGGTAATAAACACACATACAGCGGCAATGGGAGGCGGAGACTTTCGGGAAGAACTCGAGTTTATTGCAAATGCACCCGGTGTTAAGGCGGAACTTAACAAAGCATATATAGGTGAGGGGAACTCGAATAAGGATTTTGTTACACTTCAGCTGCATAAGGACAGGGAGGTATACAGTAATCTCCTGATTTTAGGTGCGCTGGGTGATACATCTTCGGGAAATTTTACCGGCACCATATACATAGAAAGAGATGCACAAAAAGCGGATGCGTATCAGCTTTCACGAACATTGCTGTTTTCAGAAGAAGCTCATGCGAAAACTGCTCCAAGGCTGGAAATACTGGCGGATGATGTAAAATGCACCCATGGAGCGAGCCTCGGGGGGATCGATAAAGAAGATCTGTTCTATTTAATGAGCAGGGGTATTTCCGAAAGTGATGCAAAAGTTATGGCTGCACAGGGATTCTTCGGAAAATTTATAGATTCTGTTCCGGATACCGAAGCGGGACAAATTATAAGAGACAGGTTCCATAAATCTCTTGCCCGAATATGCAGATAAACGTTATCAATGAGGATTTTGTATGAATAGTCTGTCCGGCTGCTGTAAAAAAGATTTCCCCACACTTAAAGTGAAAGTATATGGAAAACGGCTTGTTTACCTTGATTCTGCGGCAACATCGTTAAAACCGGAATCCGTAATAGAATCCATAGTGGATTTTTACAGTAACCATAATGCAAATATACACAGGGGAGTTTATCTGCTTTCACAGGAAGCAACAGAGCTGTATGAAAAAACACGCACAAAATTGAAAAAATTCTTTAACACCCCGAAAGAAGGGGAAATTATCTATACGAGCGGTACAACCGCTGCCGTTAATCTTGTTGCCTCTTCCTGGGGAAGAACCAGCCTGGGAGAAGGGGATGTGATTGTTCTTTCCGGGATGGAGCATCATTCGAATATGGTGCCCTGGCAGATAGTTGCACGTGAGAAGGGTGCAAAGCTTATTTATATTCCCGTTACGGACAGCGGAGAGCTCGATCTGGAAGAGTATAAACTGATCTTTAAGAATCATTCCGTAAAAATTGTTGCTGTAAATCATATTTCGAATGTTTTGGGGACATTAAATCCGGTGGAAGAGATTGTAAGGCAGGCTCACAGGTATGGTGCACTTGTTCTTATCGACGGAGCACAGAGTGCGCCTCATATTCCGGTGGATATAAGCAGAATAGACCCGGATTTTTATACGGTTTCCGGCCATAAAATGCTCGGCCCTACCGGGACCGGTTTTCTATACGGCAGGAAAGAAATCCTTAAAAGTATGCCTCCGTATCAATCCGGGGGAGACATGATAGAAGAGGTGAGTCTTAAGAATGCGACATGGAATGAATTACCCTACAAATTCGAAGCCGGAACGCAGAATATCGCAGGATTCGTTGGACTCGGAGCTGCGGTTGATTATCTTATCAGTGCGGGAATGGACAGAGTTCGAAAACACGGGGAGGAACTTTCGATGAAGGCCCGGGAGATGCTTTCCTCTGTTAAGGGAATAAAATTTTACGGCCCTGAAAAGGGTTCCCCCGGCGGTGTGCTTTCCTTTAACATCGAGGGTGCTCATCCTCATGATATCGGTACTATCCTTGATTCGGAAGGCATTGCTGTAAGAACAGGTCATCATTGTGCACAGCCGCTGATGAAGAGGCTTGGTGTTGCGGCAACGGTAAGGGCAAGTTTTTATATATACAATGATGAACAGGATATAGAAAGCCTCTATTCCGGGATTCATAAGGTTGCGGAGGTATTAAAACTTGGAGTTAAGTGAACTGTACAGAGAGGTAATTTTAACTCATGCAACTCATCCTCACCATTACGGTGAAATAGAAAATCCTGATAAAAAGGCACACGGTTCCAACCCTCTGTGCGGAGATTCTTTCGATATTGAAATTAAAATGGATGGCGATAAAATTGCTGAGATTTCCTTTGTAGGTGCAGGATGTTCCATTTCAAAGGCGTCCGCCTCCATGATGACAGAGATGGCCAGGGGGAAAACAGTTAAGGAGTTTTATGATCTTCTTGATAAAATGGAAAAGCTTGTCAGGGGTGAACTCGCTGAAAAAGATACGGAAGAATTAGGTGATCTTGCAGCTTTAGCCGGCGTTTCGGCATTTCCTATAAGGGTAAAGTGTGCGATACTTCCCTGGAAAACCTTAAAAAATGCAGTGGAAGATGATGGCTGACAGCTATCTTATCAAACTGATAAAAAAAAGAAAGAGCGAGAGGAATTACGACCCTTCCCGTAAAATCGATGACAGTTATATAGAGTCTATGGTGGAAGCGGCACGTCTTGCACCTTCTGCTTCGAACAGGCAGCCCTGGCATTTTATCGCTGTAAAGGATGAAAAAATTCGCAGCCGGATATGCAGCGAAGCCCTGGGGGGTATTGTGGGGAACAGGTTTGCGGGCAATGCACCTGTTATATTTGTTCTCTGTGCCGACACCGGTTTAAATGCGACCATGATCGGAGAAAAGATAAAGGGGATCGCATATCATCAGATAGATATAGGTATTGCAGGTGAACATCTTGTTTTGCGTGCAGCGGAACTGGGAATAGGTACCTGCTGGATAGGGTGGTTCAACGGGAAAAAAATAAAGGCCATTCTTTCCATACCGGAACAAATAAAGGTGATTTCACTGATTACTGCGGGTTATCCGATGGCCGGCAGAAGTCAGAGCAGTGATGAAGGCGGCAGGACCGGAAGTGGTATCGATGCGGATAAAGGTGAAATCGAAAAGCAGTATCCGGTAAAAAAACGAAAACCTCTGGATTCGATAATGCACCGGGATACCTGGTAGCAGTTAAATCCGTTAATTCTGTTGCTGCGGCATGAGAAATGAAGAAACAGCAAAATCCTCATAATCCTGTCTTACGTCGAGGTTGTACGGGTCTATCAGTTTCTTCCCGTCGAGCAGAAAGTGGTAGTAATGCCTGCCGGGAAGCGTCCTTATTGTAACTTTGTATAATCCCGGTTTTATTTCTTTAAAGCGGTCTATGAATGGATCCCAGTTGTTAAAATCACCCGAAATTGTCAGGGAACGTCCGGAAGATGTGCGTAAGTAGAAGGTTGCTGTTCTGTTCTTTCCGATTTCCGGATTTATAATTGAAAATTCCGGAAGTTTATGTACTGTAAAAACGGAAAAAACAGTATCCACATTGTTGTATTCGATATCCGGGTTATTCGGATCTGCCATCCATATCCCGTCCGCTACGATTCTGTATGTAAATTTTGTGAGGTTTTCCGGAACCGGATAAATCAAAACGAAAACTCCGTTCCTATTTCTGACATAGGTATGAAGAATCTTATAATTTTCGTGCTCGAACCGTGCTCCCACAAACCTTAAGGGTTCTTTAGACGAATAGGTAAAGATCACATCTTTACCTACCAGTTTCGGGGGACCGGCTTTTTCTATCCTCTCCACTGCCAGATCCATCATGAGATTATTTATACCCCATACGGTATTAGAGAAGAAAAAGAGAACAGTAATAAATGTTAGTATTGAAAAACGCCTTATTTTACCGAACATTATAGTATCACACTTTCTTATTCGGAAGATGATGTGAACAACTTGATAGTATTATCATTTTATGCTTGTGATATACCGAGACTTGTGATAGGAAGATAATGGTAAAGAGGAAGGTAATAGTGGTAGGATTGTATCGGTGACAGGGAATTAAGATGCCCCGGCTGGAAGATATCGAGCACTTTAAAGATGTTTTAAATTCTCTCGGCAATGAACCTCAGATATTAGCCGAACGTTCGGAGGCAATCGAGGAACCGGCACTTCCCGAAGAAGAACTCCTCTCCGATTTAGGTGATCTGTTCGGCGAAAAGCAGGAGACGCAGGAAGAGGCAGGGCCTGTTGCTGAAGAGGAGACTTCGGAACCGGAAACAGTAGAGGAAACCGGCGGAGAAAGCGGGCCTTTATCGGAAACGACGGAGGAACTGCCGGAACTCGATTTCGATACCCTTTTCGGAGAGGAAGAAAGCGGGGTGCCGGAAACCCAGCCCGAAGTAGAGGAGACTCCGCCCGAAGTAGAGGAGACTCCGCCCGAAGTAGAAGAAACCCAGCCCGAAGTAGAAGAAACCCAGCCCGAAGCAGAAGCAGAAGAGGCTATTCCCGATGAATTTGTTCTGCCCGAAGAAGGCGAAAAGGAAGGTGCGGAAGAACCTGCACCCGAAGAAGATGAGTTTTCCCTTCCGAAAGAACTTTCCGAAACGATAGAAGAAGAGGCGGTTCCGGGGGAGGAATTCGCCCTTCCGGAAGAATTCGCGGTTCCTGTCGAAGAAGAAACCGCGCCGCCTGCCGTCCCGGATGAGGAGCTTGCTCTTTCCGAAGAAAGCTCCTCCGCAGAAGAAAAGCTTTTGGAGGAAGGTTTAGCTGCTGGAGAACTACCGGAAGAAGCGGCCGGAGAGCAGCCTGCAGCGAGTGCCCGGGAAGAGACTCTGCCTGAAAGTGATGAGGGAGAGGAGGAATTCCTTCTTGATGAATTTGCCCTGCCTGATTTCGGTGATGAGTTTAACGGCATAAAAGAGGAAGAGCAGCCGGTATTCCCGCCCGTGGAAGAACAGCCGGTATTCGAAGAAGAAGCGGAACTTTCTGACGAGGATTACACAATAACAGATGAGGAATACGATACCCTTAAAAGAACATTAAACCGTCTTCCCA
>QILZ01000303.1 GCA_003233545.1 Spirochaetales bacterium | reverse complement strand
TGGAGGGTTATGTAATAGGATTTATTATCTTTGTAATTATCATAGCTGTTCAATTTATTGTTATTACAAAGGGTTCTACCCGTGTTGCGGAGGTGGCTGCCCGGTTTACCCTGGATGCTCTGCCCGGCAAACAGATGTCGATAGAGGCTGAGTATAATTCGGGACTACTGACTGAAGAAGAAGCTACGACAAAGAAGAACAATCTGCAGAGGGAAGCCGATTTCTACGGCGCAATGGATGGTGCTTCGAAGTTTGTTTCCGGTAATGTTAAGGTCGGTATACTGATCACTGTTATAAACATACTCGGGGGGATGATAGTCGGTATGAGCATCCACGGGGAATCGTGGAAAGTAGCGCTCGATACTTATATATCGCTTGCAATAGGAGACGGGTTGGTTACACAGCTTCCTGCTCTGCTTATTTCAACAGCTACGGGTATAATTGTAACAAGGGCTATTTCCAATGAATCCTTCGGAAAGGACATCACAAAGCAGTTTTCCTATCAGAGCAGGCCGTACTGGATTGCTGCGGGGTTTTTAATCATTTTAGGTATATTGCCGGGGTTTCCGTGGTATGTGCTGTTTCCCCTCGGAGGCCTTCTTGGAGTTTTAGGATTTTCCTTAAGCAGAAAGGCACTGGCGGAGGAGGAGAAAGTAAAATCAGAAGCGGCTGCCGGGAGAGAGACTGCTGCGCCTATCGAAATATCACCTGTTGTCCCCCTGGATCCGCTGTCGCTCGAACTAGGTTACGGTCTTATTCCTTTGGTAGATAAAGATCAGGGTGCTGAACTATTGGATAGAATTACCAGGATCAGAAGGGAAACGGCGTTGGATTTAGGGCTTGTCGTGCCGAGGATCAGAATAATTGATAATATGAGACTCGAACCATCGGAATACTGTCTTAAAATACGCGGGGTAGAGGTCGGCAGAGGAAAGATAAAGATGGGACATTACCTCTCGATAAATCCGGGAGGAATAAAAGAGGAAATAGAGGGAGAACCTACAAAGGATCCCGCATTCGGACTTTCTGCGGTTTGGATTACCGAAGAGTCGAGGGAAAAAGCAGAGCAATTCGGTTATACGGTTGTAGATCCGCCGTCTATCATAGCCACTCATTTAACAGAGATTATAAAGAGGTATGCATCTGAGATTTTAGGAAGGCAGGAAGTGCAGTCTATTCTCGATACTCTGAAGAATGATTATCCTGCGGTAATAGATGAGGTAGTAAAAACATTGTCCGTGGGAGAGATTCAAAAGGTATTGCAGGGGCTCTTAAGGGAACAGGTTTCCATACGTAATATGGTTATTATCCTGGAAACAATTGCGGATTATGCGGGCGTTACAAAGGATATCGGATTCCTCATAGAAAAAGTCCGCCAGGCACTGGGCAGACAACTGTGTATACAATATGCCGATGAATCAAAAACATTAAAAGTTCTTACCCTCGATCCCGAACTGGAAAAGCAGATTATTGAATCACGGGTAGAAACGACATCCGGAGTTACTGCTGCTTTAGAACCTGAAATGCAGCGTAAATGGGTTAATGCGTTAATGAACAGCATTAAAGATGTGCAGACTCGCGGGCAGCTTCCTGTTATACTATGTTCCGAAGCGGCGAGGCCGCTTGTAAAGACCAGCACAATAAGGGAGATACCACATCTTGTTGTTCTCTCCGTGCCGGAGATCGTTCCGGATATTACCGTGGAATCGATCGGAACAATAACAGTTTCACAGGAGAGGGTATCATAAATGCAGTATTTTACAATTCAGGCAGCATCGCATCGTGAAGCATTGGAAAAAATGAAACTACAGTACGGGGATAATGCAAGGATATTAACGCACAGAAACGTCAGATTAGGAGGATTCCTCGGTCTCTTTTCCAGGGAAGGTGTGGAAGTAACCGGATATCTTTCCAGGGAACCCTTAAGGAGAAAGAATCTGCAGATGGAAGAAGAGAAAAGCAAAATCCTGGAAAATGTAAAAAAGGATCAAACTCTGCAGAAACTTCTCGAAGAAATCCAATCTTTAAAAAAGGACCTTAATATAAAAAAACATGCGGCAAATGAAGATCATCCTGCGATACGGGAGATGGAATCTCTGCTGAAAATGAATGAATTCTCAGATGAATTCATAAAAGATGCGGTAACCTGGATGGAATCGAATTTTTCATTAGATGAGCTTGGAAACAGGGATGATCTGCATAGTGCAATGCTCGAGTGGATAGGAAACAAGATATCGATAGGCAGTCCGATAATCTTTAACGAGAATCAGGATGCAAAGGTTATAACTATTATAGGTCCCACCGGGGTAGGAAAAACTACTACGATTGCAAAACTTGCAGCTATATACGGAATAGGCAACTCGGGAATAAATCCCAGAAAGGTGCGAATAGTAACAATAGATTATTACAGGATAGGTGCGGAACAGCAAATAAAAAAATACGGTGAAATTATGAAGATTCCTGTTTCTTCCGCGGAAACAAGAGAAGATTTAAAGAAAATTCTCGCATTGTACAGGGATACCGATCTTATTTTGATAGATACAATCGGCAAGAGTCCGAAGGATTATGAAAAATTGGGAGAGATGAAGAATCTGCTCGATGTCTGCAGCAGGAGGAGCGAAACTTTCCTTGCACTAAGTGCTACGACCAAGGCTTCGGATGCAGAGGATATCATGAGACATTTTGAACCCTTCAATTATAAATCCGTTATTCTTACGAAACTCGATGAAACATCACGTATCGGAAATATTATCAGCGTACTTGCAAAGAAAAGAAGAAGCATAACATATATTTCTGACGGTCAGTCGGTGCCCCAGGACTTAGAAGACGCATCGGTTATTCGTTTTCTTATGAATCTGGATGGGTTCCGTGTAAACAGAGAATATCTCGAGACCAGATATGGTAAACGTGAATTAAGTTTAAAAGGTATTTGGAGTTAAAATGACTGATCAGGCAGAAAAATTACGGGAAATAATGCAGAAAAAAGAGCAGAGGGTTAAGGGCAAGGCAAGGGTTATAGCTGTTTCCAGCGGAAAGGGAGGAGTTGGCAAAACCAACTTTGCAATCAATTTAGCGCTTGCCTATGCCCAGCTTGGAAGGAAAGTGATAGTGCTGGATGCAGATCTGGGACTGGCCAATGTTAATGTTATTCTCGGGGTTATACCCAAGTACAATCTCTACCATCTTATAAAAAAACAGAAAAAGTTACGTGATATAATTATACAGACAGATTACGGAATACAGATTATTGCAGGTGCTTCCGGTTTTGCAAAAATTGCAAACCTGTCGGATGAGGAGAGGCAGGATTTCATAAACGAGCTGGATGATCTGTCCGGTATGGATGTAATAATAATCGATACAAGCGCCGGGGTTTCCGATAACGTACTGGGATTTATTGCGGCTTCGGATGACGTTATTATTATTACTACACCTGAACCGACGGCTATCACCGATGCATACGGTATAATCAAGATTATTGCAACGGAAATCGATTATGTCGATCTGGATCTGAAACTTGTTGTTAATCGTGTAAACTCGGTTGTAGAAGGCAGAAAAGTAGCCGAACGTGTTATAAACATTGCCGGACAATTTCTTAATTTAAAGGTGGATTACCTGGGGTTCATATATGATGATAATCTTGTACATACTGCTGTGTTAAAGCAGAAACCTTTTTTTATACTGGATTCCAGAGGAAAGGCTTCCATATGCATCAAGCATATCGCCAGCAGACTGGAAAACATCGACTACAAGGAGGGAAGCGGGCTGGGTAATTTTTTTAAGAAGCTCTTTAGAGGTTAATACGTTCATTATCTTGACCTGCTGTTTTATTTAACCTAATCTATAAGAGGGTTGTTATGTTTAACAGGAAGATAAGTATCTATACATTTACAGGCGGGTTTGTTCTCTCTTTTTTAATCGGTATTATCAGCGGGAACCCTTTCGGTGTGGTTATATTCCGTTCTCTGTTCTCCGGTATTATTATCGGCGGGGTAGGTATGGGGATTATATTTGTTTTTAAAAAATATTTTCCTGATCTGATGGGAGAAGAAGTAAAGGAAGAAATTAACAGCAAAGAAATGGGTAAAAACATCGATATCGTTCTCCCTGAAGAAAACCCGCATATCGGGCAGGAAAACGATACAATCGAAGAAGTCGAAGAAGCCGAAGAAGTCGAAGAGGTGGCAGAGGAAATCGAAACAGGTCAGGATGAAGGAACGGAAAAGAGTGCAGGAGAAACCTCATGGGAAAATACGGGGAAAGCTGCTGATAAATTAACATCAGAAGAAGACAGCGATAAAAGCGGGACAATGCTTCCGGAGCTTGATTCTCTGGCCATGGATTCTTTTGATACCGGCAGTGCTTCTGTATCATTTACCGGCAGAAGTAATCGTAGTAATTCCGAAGCAGCGGGAATGGAATCCGATCCGGAAACCCTGGCAAAAGCTGTACGTTCGTTTATGAAGAAAGATGAGGAAGGATAGTAACGGTTATGGGGAGTAATATTTTTAAGGGAAAGACGGAAGATGAACTGTGGAAACTCTATAAGAAAAAGAAGAATCCGGGAATAAGAGATTATTTTGTTAAACAATATGCACCTCTTGTGAAATATGTTGCTGGTAAAGTTGCGATTGGAATGCCTCATAACGTTGAGTTTGACGATCTTGTCGGATTCGGAATTTTCGGATTATTCGATGCAATAGAAAAATTCGATCCTACCAAACATGTTAAATTCAAAACTTATGCGGTGACAAGAATCCGGGGTGCGATTTTTGATGAACTGCGTTCGATCGACTGGGTTCCCCGTTCTGTCCGGCAAAAGACAAGAGAACTGGAAGAAATAGTGCGCGTATTAGAATCCAATCTCGGACGTTCCGCCACTGATAAAGAAATAGCAGATGCCATGGGGATGACAATAGAGGATTTTCAACAGCTTACACTGAAAATCAGCGGGACTTCGATACTCTCTTTAAATGATGTATGGTATACAGGCGAAGATAATGATAAAATATCGATAGCGGAAAGTATCGAAGCTCCTTCGAATTTGAATCCTGATATAATCGTGGAGAAAGAGGAGATTAAACGTGTTATAGTTGACGCAATTAACGATCTGCCGGAGAAGGAGAAAAAAGTATTAATTCTCTATTACTATGAAGATCTCACATTAAAAGAAATAGGGCAGGTACTGGAAGTAACAGAGTCGAGAATCTCACAGCTCCATACAAAAGCTATAATGCGGCTCAGGGCAAAGCTGACTTCTTTAAGGAAAGGTATCGTATGATTACTCTGACTGAGATAACAGATTATATGAAAAAACAGCTTGACAGGGATAAAAAGATTAAGTCTGTACAGATAGAAGGAGAATCGATTGCAAATGCACTGAAACAGGCATCGATAGAACTGGGGCTTCCCGTTAAAAAACTTGAATATGAAGTCATCGAAAAAGGCACAAAAGGAATAATAGGGCTCGGGAAAAAAAATTGGAAAATTATAGCATACGAAACCAGAAAACCTGTTGCTGTTCAAAGAGAAACGGAAATGCCGGAGGAAAATCCGGAAATAGATCTCGGAAGCATAAGGGAAGAGAATAAACCGGGTGAAGTCTTTGTCAGGTTGAATAATGAAGGGGTTTTCTTAAAGGTTACAAAGCCGGTTGGAAAGGGCAGGAGTGTTACGGAGAGAATGGCTCTTTCCAGGCTCACAGAACGAGGTGTGGGCGATTATGATGTCTCTTTAGTTGCGAAGGTTGTTAAACAGGCAGATGGTGAATATATCAGGATCGGTGATTATCAATACAATCCGGCAAATGATTCGACAATAGCACTGGAAATTACCGACCAGGATATGAAGGCTTATATCGTTGTTAATCCTCCGGGTCCGGGCGGTGCGGATTTAACTTATGATGATATTATTTCATATCTTAATGCCAATGATGTTGTACACGGGGTAAAGGAAGACATTATTAGAAATTTTATAGATTATCCTGTTTACAATGATACTGTTCTGATAGCAGAGGGAACACGTCCTAAAAACGGGCGCGATGCCAGAATTATTTATAATTTCAGAACGGATCATTCACAGATAGAATTAAAAGAAAAGGACGGAAAAGTAGATTTTAAGGAACTGGATCTTGTGGAAAACGTGGTTGCAGGACAGCTGCTTGCGAAAAAAATACCTCCGGAAGAAGGACGGAACGGCAGAACGGTAACCGGTATGGTTATACCCGCGAAGGCGGGTAACGATGTTGAATTTCTGGTGGGAAAGAATGTTAAATTATCGGAGGATGGTTTAACTGCTGTTGCCGAAATAAATGGCCAGGTATTACTTCTTGCGGGTAAAATAAATGTGGAACCGGTTTATACCATACAGGGTGATGTTAATCTGCACACAGGGAATATACTATTTTTAGGAACAGTTGTAATAAAGGGAAATGTGGAGGATGGCTTTTCTGTCAAAGCAGCAGGAAACATAGAGGTTTACGGCAGTGTCGGCAAATGTGTACTCGATGCGGAGGGTGATATTATTGTACACCAGGGCATACTCGGAAAGATCGACGGCAAAGCGAGAAGCGGGATGAGTGTGTTTGCCAAGTTTATCGAGCATGCACGTGTGGAAGCCGGTGAATATGTTGTTGCAAGTGATGGTATTATCCATTCGCATGTCGATGCTAATAAAAAGATTATCTGTCAGGGGAAAAGAGCATCCATCGTTGGAGGAAGGCTCAGGGCAACGGAAGAGATAAATGCAAAAAACCTTGGTTCCGTTGCAGGCACGGAAACGAATCTCGAGGTCGGGTACGATCCGAAGAGTAAAGAGAAGCTCGGCAGCCTGGACAGCAGGAAAACAGAACTTGAAAGTAAATTGGAAGAGTTGGAGAAGAATATAACAACGATTGAAAAGCTGCAGAGGATACAGAAAAAATTAACGGAAGAAAAAAAGCAGTATCTTAACGAGTTAAATGAAAAAAGATCCGAAGTTTTGTCTGAGCTCGATGAAGTAAACAGAGAAACCGGCAGTCTTAATTCATATCTGGAATCCTTAAAATTAATCGGCAAGGTATCTGCATCCGGCAGGGTGTATCCGGGTGTAAAGGTTTTTATCAAAAATGCATCCCTTGTTGTGCGCACCGAATTTAAATTTGTCACCTTTTATCTGCAGTCGAATGACGTAAGGGTTACAAAATATGAAGCTGTGGAAGAGGAAGATATTACGAGGAGGATTTAATGCCAGTGTTGCCTATCGATCTGCAGGTTCTTTTTGCACAGATGAATCAGGTAGGTAAGGAACAGGCTATTCAGAAAAATATATCCTCTATTAATCAGGCCCTTCAGGGTACGGAAATCGTAAAGGAAACGGAAGAAAAGGATAAGTCCGTTAATGAAACGAAAGATGTCGGTGAAGGACTTGAAAAAATAAAAGATGAACAGAAAAAGGAAAAAAAGAAAGAAGCTTCGAAAAGAAAAAATGAAAATAAGCAGGAGAAGAAAAAGGAAAACGGTTTTTTTAAAGATCCCGATCTCGGACAGCATATCGATATTGTGGGTTGAGTATGGATTCGGGTAAATTATCACAGGAATGAGTAGTATATATGGTTTTTTTTTAATTGTTTCGTTGAATCTGGTAATTGTTTTATTAATCTTTTTAGTTCTAAAAAAAAGGATCGATAGTATTTCAGATTCAAGACTGGTGCTGAAAGATATAAGAGATGAAGTGGACAGAATGCTTGTAGAATTAAATCAGACGACGGAACGAAATATCGCTCTTCTGGAAGATAAACTGGTGGAAGTGCACAATACATTGGACCGTGTCGACAGGAAACTTAAGCTGTTGGACAGGGGAAGGGGAAAGCAGGATTTAACCGAAAGGGTATATACCGATATAAAGAAGAGCAAACCGGTTGTTACGCAGAAGAGAGACCTGCAGCAGGAAGTTCTTAATCTGTACCATTCCGGTCTTACCGAATCCATTATTGCAAAACGATTAAACCTCCCGGTCGGGGAAGTTCAGCTTATTATTTCTCTAAGCGTCACAAGAGGATAAAGGAGGTGTTTTTCTGATGGAATATAAATATGTTCTGTTCCGCGTGGGTGAAGTACGCTATGCCATTAATCTGGAGTATGCAGTTCAAATATTCAGGAATCAAAATATTCTCGATGTACCGCGGGCTCCCCGTTATGTGGAGGGTGTCGTTAATGTCCGCGGCGGAGTCGTTCCTGTAATTAATATGCGGGAACGTTTCGGACTGGCCAGGGAAGAAAATGAAAAAAAGAAAAGAATAGTTGTCATAAAAATTGAGGACCACCTGTACGGATTACTTGTCGATGATGTAAGAGAGATTGTGGAAATAAAAGAAGAGGTTGTGGACAGAAATGTAACTTCCGTATTCGGTTTAAGGAAAAATATGATCGAGGGAATAGCTAAATTGAATAACAAACTGATCATAATTCTATCCATCAAAGAGGTTGTAAATTCTAAAGGGGAGATTAAAATTGCAAAGTAGGAGGCTTTGCCGGCATTGATTACAGGAATTGATGAAAAAAAATTAAAACGGGCTTTTCTCGATGAGGTGGAAGAAATTCTAGAACACCTCGATCAGGCTCTGCTGGAGCTGGAGAATCAGCCCGATAATATGGAACTTCTCAATGAAGTTTTCAGATTTATTCATTCTTTAAAATCGGAAGCGGCCATGCTCGGATTTTCCGGCTTAAGCATGCTTGCTCATAAGATAGAAGATGTTTTTGACAAACTCAGAAATCGGGATATATCCATCACCCGGGTTTTAATGGATACGATTTTGAGTGCTACCGATCAGATTCATGAAATCATTTCTGTAATAGAAAAAGGCGGAAGAGACGACGATTCTAATATAACTGAAACGGTTAATCTGTTAAAGAGTGCCTGCGGAGAAACGATAACCCTCGAGGTTAGTAAGGAAGATGTCGATGAACCTGTCAGAAAACGTATAGAGTTTGAAAAACGGCATGAATTTAACTGTTTCGAGAAAGAACAGCTGATCGAGGCGGGAGAAAGAAAAGAGGAATTCTATCGTTTAACATGTGAGATCGATGACGAATCTCCCATGAAGTATGCACGTTCGTATTTACTCCATAACAACCTGGAAAAAATAGTGAACGTCGTTAAGGCAATTCCTTCTATGGAATCGGAACAGGAATCCGATGAAAACTATAAAACAGTTGTATTCTATATTACCGCTTCCTGTGATGAAAAAGAAATATATAAAGCCGTGGAAATAGATCAGGTGGAGAAAGCCGAGCTTCTGAAACTGGATTTTTCAGAATATCTGTTGTCCGGCAGGAAGGATTCGGATCAAAACGGGAGAGCAGGCACGGCGGCACTGAGTCTTAAGAAGGTGGAAAGAAATTCAATAAGGGTCGGGACAAAAAAGCTGGATGAACTGTGGAGCCTTGTGGGTGAATTGATTATTAATAAATCCCAGCTTTCGAAAATAGCAAAGATTATAAATTCCTTAAAACTTGATCCGGCGATGAGCGAAACAGTAGAAACTACTGTTGATAAACTGGATAAAATAACCGATGGTATCCAGCAGGCCATGATGGAAACCCGGATGGTGCCGATTTCCGTTATATTTAATAAACTCCCGCGTCTTGTGCGGGATCTGTCAAAAAAACTGGGTAAAAATGTAAAACTAACGGTTATCGGAGAAGAAACCGAAATCGACAGAAGTATAGTCGAACAATTGTCCGAACCTATTACGCATATCATAAGGAACTCTCTCGATCACGGGATAGAATTCTCCGATGTCCGGGTTGCAAAATCCAAACCTGCGGAAGGCACGATTACCATATCTGCCAGCCAGGAAGGAGGAAATATCATCCTCCAGGTATCCGATGACGGCGGCGGTTTTGATTTGAAAAAAATCGAGGAAAAAGCTTTGGAGAAAGGC
>QILZ01000011.1 GCA_003233545.1 Spirochaetales bacterium | reverse complement strand
CGGGAATAGCATTTAAAGTTAAAGGACCGGGTTTTCAGGGGACAATCCTGTTAATGGTCGGTCTTAACAACAGCATGGATAAATTACTGGGGATGGAAGTTTTAGAGAGTGTGGAGACTCCGGGTCTGGGGGGAAAGATTACAACCAGTGAATTTAAAGGACAATTTAAAGGGCTTTCCATAAAACCGGAGATAACGTATGTTAAAAACAGGAACCCTGCAACACCAAAAAAGCCGGGTCAGATAGATGCCATAACCGGAGCGACAATCAGCTCGAAAGCGGTTGTCGATATGCTTAATAAGAAGATCGGTAAGGTATTAAAAACGTTTAAATAAAACTGCCTTGTAAGAATTTTTTTTAAAGAAGGTAAATATTAAGATGAAGCAGTATGTTTTAATAAAAGATACTCTTAAGGGACTCTGGAAGGAAAATCCCGTATTCAGACAGCTGCTGGGAATGTGTCCGACTCTTGCCGTAACCAATGCCGCTGTTTACGGGCTCAGTATGGGATTGGCTACTGCCTTTGTTCTTCTCTGCACAAGTATTATAATTTCTATTTTTCGGAAGGTCTTTCCTTACGAGGTTCGGACAGCTTCTTTTGTTGTTATTATTGCGACATTTGTAACAATAGTGGATCTTTTTCTTAAAGGAAACTACCCGTCTATCAGTAAAGCACTTGGACCCTATATTCCTCTGATAGTTGTCAACTGCCTGATTCTTGCCCGGCAGGAAGCTTTCGCATCCAGGCAGCCGGTTCACAGCCGATGCCCTGGGAATGGGAATTGGTTTTACATTAGCCTTAATTGCTCTTGGCAGCATCAGGGAACTTTTAGGTTCCGGGACTATATTCGGGTGGAGAATTTTAAGCCTTTTGGGAAAAGGCGGCTGGTTCCGTCCGTGGTCTATAATGCTGCTCCCTGCAGGAGCGTTTCTTACACTCGGAACAATGATCGGTGTTATCAATATGTTCACGGGTAAAAAAACTAAAATACAGGCGTCCCATTGTACCATTGAAAAAAGGGGATAAGAAATGAGTGAGTTTCTTTTAATTTTTATAAGTGCTATTCTGGTAAACAACTTTGTACTGAAGTACTTCTTAGGAATATGCCCTTTTATCGGTGTATCCGACGAGGTTACAGCCAGCTTAAATATGGGAATGGCCGTTACCTTTGTAATGACTTTTACAGCGCCTGTAGTCTGGTTGATCCATACGTTTATTCTTGCAAGATTCAACCTCCCCTTTCTTGAATATGTCACCGATATTATCGTTATTGCTTCTCTTGTTCAATTGGTAGAGATGTTCATTAAGAAAAACAGCAGGACGCTCTACAATACTCTCGGTATTTACCTTCCCCTGATAACTACAAACTGCGCGATTCTTTTCAGTGCCTTATTTCTGGTTTTGCGCGGATACAATTTAATACAGAGTATCATATTCGGCTTCGGGTCGGGCATAGGATTTACTCTTGCTATTGTAATCATGGCCGGTATACGGGAAGAACTGGAGTTTGCCGATGTTCCGCAGCCTTTTAAGGGAGCCGCTATTACCCTTCTTGTTGCGGGTCTTATGGCCCTCGCTTTTATGGGCTTTGCGGGGATGCCTTCTGCTTAAGAAATTATGTTTTCGGAGTGAAAAAGAATGAATACTGTGACCCTGGTAGCTGTATTGAGTATGGCCGGTTTGGGAGCTTTCTTTGCCTTTATTCTGGCTATCCTTAGTAAGAAACTGTCCGTTAAAGATGATCCCCGTGTGGAAGAGATAAAAGCCATACTTCCCGGGGTTAACTGCGGAGCCTGCGGTGTTGCGAGCTGTCAGCTGTTTGCGGAAAAACTTCTGGCAAAAAAGGTACCTGTAAACGGATGTGTCCCCGGCGGCGCGGAAGTTGCCGAGAGGCTGGCAGCTGTACTGGGTGTGGAAAGCAAAGCAACGGTAACAAAAGTAGCCGTTGTCCACTGCTGTGCCGGGCTTAAGGAGAGGAAACTTCGTGCGGATTACCGCGGGGTTAAGACCTGCGGTGCCGGAGTCATGGTAGCCGGCGGGGAATTAGCCTGTACTTACGGCTGTCTCGGATACGGGGATTGTGACCGGTCCTGTCCTTTCGATGCAATCCGTATGGTGGACGGACTTCCGCAGATAGACCTGGTAAAGTGTACCGGCTGCGGAAAGTGTGTAGAGGCATGTCCCCGTGATATAATCTCTCTGGAAATATGGGACGACAGCTATCCTCTGGTTACCGTTGCCTGCAACTCTCTCGATAAAGGCAAAGTGGTAAGAAAGGTCTGTCCTGTCGGTTGTATAGCCTGCAAAATATGTGAGAAATTATCACCTGAACTTTTTAAGATAGATAATAATCTGGCCCGGCTGGATACCCCGAAACTTAAAGAGAACGACAACTGGGAGAAGCCGCTGGAAAAATGTCCGACTAAATGCATAGTTAAATTAAGTTCATAGATACCGTATGCAGATTGGTATTATTGAGGGTTTTTATGGAAAACCATGGTCATGGAAGGCAAGATTTGCCTATGCGGATTTTATCCGCAGGATAGATTTTGGTTTTTATATATATGCTCCCAAAGAAGATGAGTACCTGCGGGAAAATTGGGAAGAGCCTTTTACAAAGGATAAGATCGAAAAGTTAAATGAGCTTTCTGAAATATTCCGTGAGAAGGGTGTTAAATGGGGAGTAGGGCTTTCACCTTTTAAGGCGTACATTTCCTTTAATGATTCGTTAAAGTCAAGAATGAGAAAGAAGCTTGATGAAATAGCTTCTCTGAATCCGGATATTATTTCCGTTCTCTTCGATGATATGAGAGGCGATATGGAAGATATCGCGGCAGTTCAGGTTGAGATTGTTCATTTTATAAGGAAGCATATTCCTTCCGTAAAGATACTGTTCTGCCCTACATATTACTCTTTTGACCCTATTCTCGATACTGTTTTCGGGCAAAGACCCGTAGGCTATCTTAAGTACATAGGTGATAATCTCGATACCGGCGTCGACATAATCTGGACAGGCCTCAAAGTCCGCTCCGGTTCGATCGATACGGAACATCTTAAAAAGGTTCGTGAAATGTTAAAACGGAAACCTTTTATCTGGGACAACTATATTGCCAATGACGGGAAGAAACATAAAAAGTTTCTCTACATCAAACCGTTTAAAAACAGGGACCGTGATATTTTAAAACATATTTCGGGGTATATGGTTAATCCGATGAATCAGGCACATCTGTCGAAAATCCCGATACTGACAATTAAAGACGAATTGATTTCCGAATACCGGTATGACCCTGAGTATTCATTCAGGGAAGCAGTAAGAAGGGTATGCGGAAGTAAATATACGGATAAAATGCTTAAATATACCGGAGACTTCTTAGGCGGATTAGATAATATTCCGGAAAGCCGGAAGGAAGAAATGCGTGAATATTTTTCTTCCGTAAAAGAGGATTGGGCTTTAGAGGTTGTTGAATGGCTTTCAGGGAGTTTTTAAGCGGAAGGTTGTCTATTTTATGGCTCCGGCAGAGAGACCGCGTATTATATATTTCTGAAAGAAAATTACAATTACAATTGGCGGGATAATCGCAATTATTGTGGCCGCAGACATTAAATCCCAGTTTACAAAGTATTGTCCGATAAACTCCGTCATTGTAACGGTCAGTGGTTTAGACTTAAGCGTATATGTTAAAACAAGCGGAGCTGCAAACATATTCCACGTACTTAAAAATGAAATTATAGAAACTGCAATTAAACCCGGCATGACCATCCGGAGGCTTACACGGAATAACGCCTCGATATAGGTGCAGCCGTCTATTCTTGCTGCGTCTTCGACTTCCGGCGGTATTGCTTCGAAGTAGCCTTTCATAAACCATGTTTCAAACGGCAGGCGAAAGGTAAAGGACAAAAGAATTAATCCTGTCTTTGTGTCCAGCAGCTTAAGTGCACTGAACTCGGAGAACAAACCGATAAGTACCGGCCACCCTGGCAATGCAATTATTCCTATAATTAGGTAAAAGAAAAGATCATGGCCTTTAAACTGTAATCTCGAGAAAGCGTAACCGAGAAGCGGAGCAAAGAACATAACAAGCGCTGTTGTGAGTATGGAGATAATAATGGAATTAAGAATTCCTTTCCTTAAGAGTCGTGATGCGCTTACACCTCCTCCGCCTCTGAAACCCTCACCTTTTATCAATACGTTTTTGTATGCATTAAGGGTGGGATGCCGGGGAATCCAGTGCGGAGGCCTGGAATAGAGCTCGGTTCTTGTTGATATCGATGATATTGCTATCCATAGCGGAGGCGCAATCGACCAGAAGAGTATTAAAAAAATCATTACGGTAAGGAATATCCCGGAACTTAAGGGTTTTCTCATTCCGATTCCTTTTTAAAGCTCATTCTGATGTATACAAAGGTGAGGATCATTAAAAATAATCCGACAAGATATGCCATAGCGGAACCTTTTCCGAATCTTCCCATGTCGAAGGTTACTTCGTAGTTGTATATCATCGGGGTTTTGGTTGCTTCATTAAAACCTGTAAGTGCATATATACCGTCGAAAACACTGAAGGATGCTATTAATGTAAGTATAACGGCAATCCCTCCTATTTTCCGTAACGAAGCCAAGGTGATATGATAAAAACGCATAACCGCACCGGCACCGTCCACCCGTGCCGCTTCGTAGAGCTGTTCCGGTATGGACTGCAGTACGCCTAAAAAGAGTATTGCAATAAAAGGTGTGTATCTCCATACGAACAGGAAAACTGCAAAGTTAAGAGCGATAAACGGCTGTTTCAGCCAGAACTGATAATGATTTATAATACCTAATTGAAATAACAAACCGTTTAGTGCTCCGTAATCACCGTTAAATATCCATTTCCATAACTGCCCGTTAACGACAGGCGGAATCGCCCATGGTATTATAATCACTGCCCTTAAGATGCTTCTTCCAGGAAATTTCTGGTTTAAAACCATGGATATTCCAAGAGCAATTAAAAGTACTGCGGTTGTTGCGATAACCATAAAGTACAGAACCCTTAATACGGAAAAGAGAAAAACGGGATCATTAATAACATTTATATAGTTCTTTAATCCGTAAAATCTTACCCTGGACAATTGCTTTATGTTGTACTTTAAAAAGCTGAAACGCAATGACTTAAGAGCCGGGTAGTAGGCAAAAGCTATAAGTAAAATCACAGCGGGAATAATTATTGTAAATGCGAGGTGTTGTTTGTTATCGAGCCATGTAGAAAGATTCTTTTTCATAGAGTTATTCTTATCAAGGTAATTTGTTCCGAAGATATGCAAGCTTTTGCATATCTCCGGAATTCCAGTGCGGTATTTATTCGTATTCTTTTTTAAGTTTTCTCTGGTACGCTGCAAGAGCTTTTATTGCCTCATCCACCGTTTGTTCTTTTCGTGCAACCCTTATAAGGCTGTTTGTCAGCTCCGTTCCGAACTCTGCAAACCAGGGAGTCGAATAGGGCAGCGTGGTAACGTATTTAGCCTGTTCCGCCATCACTTTGTAGCCTTCGATTTTTCCCTGATCGCCTAATTGCTTAAACAGCGATTTTAACGCCGGGAACATACCGTTTGTCGTATACATAAACTTCTGGACTTTTTCGGAAATCATAAAATTGATAAATTTAAGCGACGCTTTCGGATATTTTGTATAGCTGGATACTGCAAGGCCCGCAGGAAGTCCCCATGTATAGTGCTTGTCCGGCAGAAGAAGATAAGCGGCATTCGGAGCAATCTTTGATTTTTTAGGATTATTGGATATTGCAAGAGAGCCCTGCCATGCCTGGTGGAAAACAGCCCGGCCTGCCCAGAATGAAGGATGCGGGTTGGGAGAAGTTAAACGTTCCGGAGATATCAATCCCTTTCCGTACCATCCTGTTAATCTTTCATAAGCCTTGTATCCGGGACTGCCGGGTTTGTCGAATGTAGGATTCATATCGCTGTCGAATAATTTTGATCCTGAGGATAGAGCGATTAAGTACCATGACCAGTGTCGTATTCCGAAGGCTATGGGATAGTCTAAAATACCTTCTTTTTTAATTTTTAATGCGGCATTTTCAAAATCATCCCAGGTTTTAATATCCTCTCCCTTTAATCCGGCCTTGCCGAGTGTTTTCTTGTCGTAGTCTATCATTACCATCTGCTGGTATAGAGGAACGCAGTAGGTTTTGCCGTCGATTTTAAAAGAATCCCTGCCATATATTTTATTAAAAACTTCATCCTTAACAAGACCGTCCAATGGCCTTAGGATTCCCGTACTTTTAAAACCACCGAGATCGGTTATCCCGACAAAAATCACATCTGCCGGATTCACTTTACCTGCGGCAGCGGTCATCACCCTGTTTTTTAGATCTTTGGATGAGAGTGTCGAGACTTCCACTTTAATTCCCGTTTCGTCTTTGAATTTGGCAAGAAGTTCTTCCGAAGGAGCACCCCAGGAAGGCGTCATGTATACCAGTTTAGAAGGTATACCCCCTTCCTGCTCTCCTTTCGCAAAAAGACCGCCTATTCCGATTATACCGGTTATTAAAATAACGGCAGTAAACAGAAAAATATTTTTCTTCATAATTAAATCCTCCTTATTTTACTATACTTTCTGATAAGTCGTTTTGTCAATAATAATTTACGTTAATATTATTTAATATCGAAAATATTTTACACATCGGGGATTTTAATTGTCACAATTATGGGTACGAAACTTTGCCCATAATTATTTCACGAGAAGCACCTGTAGCTTTCGGAACATTGTTTTTCTTTTTTAATATGGTCCAGAGCCCCATTAATGCAAATGCTATAGCTTCTTTAAAATCGGAATCTATACCATACTCTTCGCCTGTAACGATTTCCGATTCGGCCAGGTATTTTCTTAATGAGTCCATTATAATGGAATTATGAGCTCCTCCGCCTGTTACTATAACGGTTTCGGGCTTTTCAGGCAAAAAACGGTTATACGAATCTGCTATCGAATAAGCCGTAAACTCCTCTGCCGTTCTTATAACATCAGGGGTAACTTTAATATTATTAAGCTCTTCTTTTAAAAACCTGTTTCCGAATTCTTCCCTGCCGGTAGTCTTCGGCGGTTCCTGTTTAAAGTACGGGCGCTCCATCCATTTTCTTAATATATCCTGTAATACTTCTCCCTGTTTCCCGATGAAGCAGTTTTTATCGTACCTGTATTTTCCGCCGGTAAAAATATTTACAAGGCCATCGACTATCATGTTTCCCGGACCGGTATCGAATGCTTTTATCGAATTCCCCGTTCCCGGGATCCATGTTACATTTCCGATACCTCCGATATTCTGGGCTGCTATATTTTTAT
The DNA here is from genome assembly GCA_003233545.1 of Spirochaetales bacterium. Lineage (GTDB taxonomy): Bacteria > Spirochaetota > Spirochaetia > SZUA-6 > SZUA-6 > SZUA-6. The sequence goes on along the minus strand of QILZ01000011.1, from coordinate 3,751 downwards.
TAAGGTTTTTAAATAGAATGATATCGAGAAAGGATACAAGAGGAGCTCCGCTTCCTCCTGCCGCAATATCGGCTGTCCTGAAATCCGATACAACAGGTATCCCCGTTTCCTGTGTTATTACAGATGCTTCTCCTGTCTGAATAGTTCCCCTGACCATTTTCCCGCATAATTCCAGCGGATCAGCTACATGATAAATTGTCTGTCCGTGAGAACCTATTACGGTAACATCATCTGCCTTTAAACCCGTACGTTCCAGAAGTCTTGTAACAGCTTCCGCAAAAAGATAACCGAGTCTGATATTCAGAACGGCTAAATTGCAGAGAGAATCTCCGGAATCTTTAAATAAACCGAAGATCTGTTTTCTTATACATTCGGGTATCGGGTACGACAGATTCCCGATTGTTTTCAGCGAAACCTTTTTATTATTTAAATTCACCTGTACTGCCGATGCGTCGATCGAATCGACAGAGGTGCCGGACATTAAACCGATTGCAGTATAACTACTCTTTTTCATGATATTTATCCCGCCTTTAGAATACCTCGTTATATGCCTGTAGAAATATAGAGGAAATAAGGTGTTTGTACTACAAGAAATTAATGATTTTAGTTTGTTCCTGCCAAAGATGAAACCCGACACTTTAAAACCAATATTAAAGAAAAAAGCCGGAGGAATAACTCTTGAGGTAAAAAAAAGATGTCTCCTTAATTGTGTTCAATCGTAACATTACTTCGACAGCCTTTGATGGATCATTTTTTGTTATCCAGCCTGCGAAGAGGAAGGATTATTCTTCTCCGCTTTTTTCTATGTTTGCCAAGAGCCGCAGTTAGGACACATACCACCTGGTTTTCTCATTTCACCGCAAGATTTACAGGGAATCATTCCTTCTGTTTTATCAGATGAAGTTTCTACTTTTACTTCCATAGGTTTCATTCTTGTATCAGTTTCAATATCATTGCCAACTTTATAGGAAGATAGTGCGTTTAATTTTAATACAATCTGTTCCAATAAGCTTTTTATATCATTTATTTTGTAATACCAGCACATAACTTCCCTTAGTAACAAGAAAATCACTACAAGAACAACGATAGTAATAATTAATGTGGCCATTGTGTTTTCTACCATAGTTTCCTCCAGTCTCTAATTCTACAGATCGGATTGGAGGAGTCAAGAAAGAATCCGGCAATTCTCATTTTGAGCCGGATTAAGGGATATAAATGAGAAGATATGTCATATGTTGCCGAATGTGCTTCATCCGGTGGAAAAAGGAATACGATGAAGCTCGAAAGATGATTTTTACGGAGTGTCAATCCCGGATGAAAGTAACTGGAACCGGAATAAAGAAGCCCTGAAGATCGATAAAACAGCAGCTAAAACCATTAATGCTCCCTATAATTATGCTCCAAGCCGCGGTGGGGGTGCCGGGTGTAAATATCAAGGGGAATTCCCAGTGGTTCCTCGCTTAAACAGTACCTCAAACAGAAGAGAAATTGGGAGTTTCAATTCAATTGGGTACAAGATTTATTTATATTCTGTCAGATTTCTGTACCGGTACATCCGGAATTGCTGCTAAAGCTTCAGCAAACGCTCCCGGATCGAATTTCGCAGAAGCCTTTTTAAAAAAATCACGAGTTTCCTGCCGTATAACTTCATTTGAAACAGATGACACGATAAAATGATTTATCGAAATTCCTTCTTCTTTAGCAAGTTCTTTTATTTTTTTGTGAATATTATCCGGTATCCTTATTTGAATAGTCTTCATTCATACCTCCTGATATTTCGAATAAATTGTCCTGGAGTGATTATATCGATTTCATAACTTCCTAATTCAGAACTTAAAAAATCCTGAATATTATGAGTGATAATCGAAGATGCCCCGAAATTTGCGGCACACTCAAAAACCATATTATCATTTTCATCTTTCAAGTTTGGTCTCAGTCTGTAATAAATCGGCACCTCGACACCATAAAATGCAAAGGCCGATAATATCACTTCCACTTGTTTCCGGTTTATCAAAGTTGCACCTTTTAATACAGTATCTTGTAGTTTAGCTCGATACTCAAGAAAGAGAGGGACGGAAATCCCAAACTGAAATCTTCTAAGTGATATCTCAGACAGCAATGCAAAACTAGCTCCCCGGCGACTTCGAATTGCAGAAACCCAAACGCATGTATCGAAAACAACCCTCATAGGTGTAAATATACACCTGTTATGTTATATTCATCAAGTAACCGGTTTATCCTGAAATTCTCATCTGTGAAAACATACTAAAAAATATTTCCAAAAATAGTTTTTTTTATAGAAAATATTTTTTGTATGAGTTATTATAGAAAAAAGATGAGGATAAATCAATAATATGAATTTACTCGAAGGACTTACAACCGAACAGCGGAACCCAAACTCCATTGGAATCGATAAAAAAGATACTATTTCTATCCTTAAAATTATTAATGAAGAGGATAAATCTGTTCCGCTGGCTGTAGAGAAAGAAATCAGAAACATTGGTATAGTTGTAGATATAGTGGTAGCTGCCTTTAAAAGAGGAGGGAGGCTGTTCTATGTAGGCGCCGGAACCTCGGGGAGGCTTGGTGTCCTGGATGCTGCGGAATGTCCCCCGACATTCGGAACAGACCCGCAGATGGTACAGGCTATAATTGCAGGGGGCAGGGAAGCGCTTGTAAGGGCGGTCGAATGGGCCGAGGATAAGGAAGCAGAGGGCAGAAAAGAGATTGATAAAAGAGGTCTTGCACCGGGAGATGTACTGATAGGCATTACTGCGAGCGGACAGGCACCTTTTGTAATCGGTGCGATGAAGAGAGCACGGGAAATAGGGGCAAGCGTTGTTGCGTTAAGCTGTAATGAAAAATCGAAGACTTTTAATCATGCCGGATATATAATACATATAGATGTGGGGCCGGAGATTATAACAGGCTCGACCCGTATGAAATCGGGAACGGCTCAGAAACTGGTGCTAAATATGATTACAACGGCATCGATGATTAAAATGGGCAAGGTTTACAATAATCTGATGGTAGATCTTGTCCCTGTTAACAATAAACTGATCCAGAGATCAAAAAGAATAATTATGCTTGCAGCTGGATGTAATGCGGAAACAGCAGCGAAAGTCTTTAAAGAATCGGGGAGAAAGCCCAAAACAGCCATTGTAATGGTTTTGCTCGGTGTGGGTAAAGAAACAGCGGAAACTCTTCTTAACAAAAATGAGGGGAGAATAGGGCTGGCAGTCGATGCTTACGCGAAGAGCGGTTAGGGATAAACAGTTCACCGGGAATGTTTTATCCTGGAAACAGAGCCTGGATATCGGGAAGGTATCCGGCCCCGCCGATAACGAAGATACCGAGTTCCCTGCATCCGGCGGCCTCCGCCCTGCTGTGTTCCCGGGCAGGGAAATGCCGATTAAGAGTACCCCAAGGGCGAGCACCGCTACAACGCTTGCATGTCCGGCAGAGTACAGGAAGCCCAGGAAAATGCCGCGCCTCTTGCTGGTCTGTGTACTGGTAATATCCATAATCGCGGCGATATGGTCCCAGTCCACTGCATATTTAATTCCGACTATAAAAGCAGTCGACGGAAGTTCCCGTAATAGTTACTTCCCAAACAGTATCCCGAAACGGGCTGTCTGCTTCATGGACGCATCTACTTACAGAGACTTCCCTTGACTTTCTCTGAAACTGTATTATCTTTAAATTAGGGATACCCCCGGGGGGTGGTGTATGAAAGCATTAGCAAAAATCT
>QILZ01000246.1 GCA_003233545.1 Spirochaetales bacterium | reverse complement strand
AACACGTAGTGGTTACATATTTTTTCCGCATCATAGAGCTGATGTATGGAGAGGATGAACGTTCGGCCTTTTCTGTTTTCGGATTTGATAAACTCCAATATTTCAACCAGTTGGATAGGGTCGAACCCGTCGAAAGGTTCGTCGAGTACCATAATTTTTTTGGTATTGGACAATGCAAAAAAGAGCTTTAGCCTCTGATGATAACCTTTTGACAGATAACGTATTTTTTTATCTTTTACCTTCGTAAGATTAAGTATCTCAATCAAATCCGTGTCGATATGCTTTGTCGCTGCATTGATAAATTGTATAAATTCATCGACATAGTAATCCGGGTATATTTCAAGATGCTCCGGCATATAGGAAAGAAGCTTTTTTTTCTCTTTAAACAACATGAGCGGCCTGTCATTAAAATATATTTCGCCCTCATCAGGATTCTGAAAACCTGAAATTATGTTCAGAAGGGTCGATTTACCGGCTCCATTCGGGCCGATAATTCCCGTAATAGAACCCTCTGATACTTTAAAACTTACCTTATTTAATGCGGTGGTTCTAAAATATCTTTTTGTAATATTACTGATTTTTAACATTTTACTCCTTATAATATCCTCCATATACACCCGGCGGAAACCACAGGACATATGACTATATTATAGGACTGAAAGATTAAACGAAGATTAAAAGAAGATTAAAATATTTTAATCCTGGAGGGGAAAAGATACTATAAAGAGACTGCCTTTGCCCACTTTACTATTTACTTCTATTTTACCTTTTTGAGCTTCCACTATCCATTTTGCAATGGCAAGTCCGAGTCCGCTCCCCCCTGTTTCCCTCGAACGTGCCTTATCCACACGGTAAAATCTGTCAAATATAAAGGGCAGGGCGTTATCGTGTATGCCAATACCTGTATCTTTAACATTAAAAATAGCAAAGTTACCTTCTTTTTGTAACGAAATCTCCACCTTTCCACCTTGCCGGGTATATTTTATGGCATTATCAATAAGATTCACAAAAAGTCTTTTTATAAGTGTCGCATCACCTTCTATAACGACCTGGTCGACTCTTTTTAAAATAAGAGAAAGTTTTTTTCTTTTTGCCAATGTTTCAATTTCTTCAAAGGCCTCGAGAAGGATTTCATCGAGAAGGATTTTCTTAAATGAAAGCTTGACATTTTGTGAGCCCATTTGAGAGAGAAGAAGTAAATTATCGATTGTTTCCTGCAGTTTATCGATTTCTTCCAAGGCACTTTTAAGAATCTTTTTATACTCTTCTCTTTCTCTTTCCTTCCTTAATGCTACTTCAATCTGCCCCTTCATAGCAGTCAATGGTGTCTTTAGTTCATGTGAGGCATCGCTGGAGAACTGTTTCATCTGCTTAAAAGAAGATTCCAGTCGTGAAATCATATTATTGAATGTCTCTATCAGTTCACCAATTTCGTCTTTGCTTTCAGTAGGTTCAATGCGATGAGAAAGATCTTCTGCAGTAATCCTTTTAGCCGTCCCTACAATCTTTTTCACGGGTGAAAAAACCCTTTTGACAAGAAGATATCCTCCAAACGATAGAAGGAGAAGTAATATAGGACTCGCCATGAGAAGAATAATAAGGAGTTTCCTTAAGGTATTAATCATCCCTTTTAAGGGTGTTCCTATCTGTACTATGTAAGGGGCTATTGTCTTCCCCTTTACCGGTAATATTACTACCCTCAAAGGATACCCGGATATGCCTTTAACAGCAATTGTTTCAAAAGTGATTCTTCCTTTCATTGCTTCAGCATAGACATTCCGGGATAAAGGAAGAGAATTTCTTGCCAATGTTTCTGATTTTATAATAATCTTCGACGCCTTTCCCTCCCCGGGAATTTCTATAATTTGGATATACATCAGACTTATAGGAAGTTCTTTATCGCTTTCTTCGTTGAGAATTTGTTCCCAGCTTACATGAGGATTTTCCAGGAAGGCATGCTCTATCTCTTCTCCTGCCGTACGAAGAGCGATGTCGATACTTCTTTCGAGGGTTTTCTTCAGGCTTAAATAGAGAGTAGAGGCAAAGATAAGTATTAATAGCGCAATAGTTCCAATATGCCATAAGGTTAATCTTACTCGAATCGAATTAAATATCTTCATCATCTTCTTTCATTATATATCCTACGCCACGGATGGTATGTATGAGCTTTTTATCGAAGTTTCTATCTATCTTTTGCCTCAAATGGTGAATATATACATTAGCAACATTAGTGAGAGAATCAAAATCCATATCCCAAACATGTTCGATGATCATTGTCTCTGTTACAATTCTTCCATTATTCCGCATTAGATATTCAAGCAGTGCGTATTCCTTCCCGGTAAGGGTAATGTTTTTTCCCGCACGAGTTACTTTGCGATTAACGAAATCAAGTTCAAGATCCGCTGCCTTTAGAGTCTTTGTTTTATATTTCTGGGTTCTTCTAAAAAGTGCTCTGACTCTTGCCAAGAGTTCCTCAAAGGAGAAAGGTTTGGTAAGATAATCATCTGCTCCTGCATCGAGCCCCTTTATTTTGTTCTCAAGAGCATCCTTTGCGGTAAGCATAATTATAGGAGTAACAATATTCTTGTTACGAATCTCCTTACATACCTCTATTCCGTCTTTTCCGGGAAGCATAATATCTAAAATAATAAGGTCGTAATCGTTTACTTGAGCCCAATATGCTCCCTCTTCTCCGTCATAAAATACATCCACTGCATAATGTTCTTCAGCAAGCCCTTTTTTAATAAAACCGGCTATCTTTTTATCATCTTCCACTATAAGGATTCTCATTTGTTATTCCCTTATATTACACTTGTTTTCATATCTTCTTCTATCAAATTTCTTATAATCCGATAGAAGAATTCCTGTGCTGCTTCGCAATGCTTTAAAAAACTCTGCAGGCTGCTACAGCGATGAAAATATTCCTTCGGCGTTATCATAACGAAGGTTTTTAATAGTATTCAGAGAATACAAGCAATACAAGTAGATAAAGTACAATAACAGCAATAAGTACAGCCCGAAAACCCCAGGATATAGACACAAGGCGTACAAGCGCTGCTCCTGTTACCGAAAGCTTCAACCAACGGGACAGCAAGGATTAAAAACTGCCCTGTATATCCTTTGAGAATCGTATTAAAGTTTTTCTCAGGTTCTTGTATTCCCGGATAATAGCATGCTTCGAAAGAGATTTTATTTAAGAATTGCAGAAGTTTATGTATTTCTGAAACCGTAAACGGAGACTTTTTAACAAGAATAGTAGCTGTAGAGAGAAGACTATCAAAAACAAAAATATGTCTTTCGGGATTGTTAATTCGCTGCATTTTAAGTGATTTTATTACGGTAGTGAGAAGTTTCGGTACATTCCGCGGAGGATTGAGTCTATTCCATACGGTAATAGAGAGGATGCCCTTCGGATTCAGACTTTGCATGTAGCTTTTTATCCCCTCTGATGTGTATGTGTAGTTTTCCACAAGCGGATAACCGCCGGTAAATTTACGAAAATATGCTACATCCCGAAGCATATACGGTGCCGACATTGGTAAATAATCAATATATTTTTCTTCATCGGTGCTGAGTTTCCTCATTATCCCAATAGGACCGTTACCATCGATATAAAGCCCTAGAAAAGCATTTTTCGGCATCTGCTTTACATTTACGCTTGCATTATCGCTTAAGCCCGGTGCAAAGTGGAAGTATGAACTTTTATATACATAGATTTCTCCGGCCGGATTATAGGAATGATATACTTCCGGAGAATCCGGGAAATGCCGTGCATAACTGATAGGCTTAAACTCCGAAACTTTAATATTTCCCTCAACCACGAGAAACCCGATCGATACAGACATTGCAAGAGTTGTAAGTACAGATCTAACAGGCGGAAGATAAAAGGATTCCCACTTCGAATCGATCCGTATAAAACATAGAACAAGGATACCTCCAAGGCCCGAACCGACCATATTCCAGAAATATATCTGATATATTCGTTCGTGCAAACTTACAAAAACAGAGCCTATAAATACCGCACCGATAAAAAACGGAACTGCATATATCAGGTAATAAACGGAAATCCATACAAACTGTGTCCAGTCAACTGATATCATGACCGGATTAAAAGGTACATACTGTGCCAAAATATAGGCACCCGACATTGCAGGACCCAGCAGGACCGATGTAACTATAAGCCACCTGTTGATATTACGTCTGATTCGTTTGCTGAAAAAGGTTAAAAGAGTTCCGGCGAGTCCGTTACCGAGCAGTGCTATACTTATAACCATAGAACCGAAATTCGACCAGCTGCCGGCAGCAAAAGAACGCATAACTGCCAGCTCATAAGCTATTAATGTTATGGAAATTATAAAAAACGCTGAAATCCGGAAACCTGAAAGATCTTTACTCACTGATTTCACTTAGCCTTATCTGTAGAATTAGAATATTTTCCGTTCGCTGATGTAAATGGAACAAAGATGACTTTAAGCAAACCATGGTAAATATCTTCTCTTTTAAATTTTACCATTCCATCAGGCATTTGTTCCTTTGTTATTTTAAGAAGAGTCTGTCCGGAAGGCGGTCCTACAGGTATAACCATAATACCCCCGGGAGCAAGCTGTTTCAGGAGTTCAGGTGGTATATGATCGATACCACAGGTTACGATTATACGATCAAATGGTGCATATTCTGCCCATCCGTAGTAACCATCTGCGTTTTTCCTTCTGATATTATTGTATTCCGGATAATCACCCGACCACTTTTTAAATATAGCATCAGTCTGTCTTGCAAGTTCTTTAACAATTTCGATGGTATAAACATGATTGGAAAGTTCAGCAGGACAAACCCGCCGGGACTTAGATCTATCAGCATTTCCAATCGATGCAGAGAGTATCGGAATCACTGGCAGGAAGGATTGCAATTATAAAACTGTCCGGGCTTGCGTGTGACGCTCATAATAGCTGTCAGCACTGCGAGGGAATGGATGGGTATTCCGGAGGCAAGAGACAGATAAAAAATACAGGCCTGGTCTGCTGCCTTACCGGCTGGCACAAAGCCAAAGCGGCTTCCCGGGGAGCCATGGCAGGGAACCTTCTGGAAAATTACACAATAAGAGGAGGAAGGCAGGCTTTTTCCTGTAATTAAAAGCTGCTGCTACCCTTTTAGAACCTGCAGACGGCACCAGGCATATAATGCATCGTAAACATAAAACTGCCTATCAAGGTTTTCCAGATCGTCGGGGAAACGCAGACTGTAGCCGACAGCGATTGCCTCCAGCCCGGCTGCAACAGGTTCTGCATCCCGGTCCGCTTTTACATCTGCACTGTGAACGATTTTTGCAAGCCTGATTAAGGCTGAATCCGTAAGACCAAAGTGTTCTATTATGGTTTCGAAGGAGCACTTTCCATCGTGATGGCCCAGTTGAACTTCCGGTGCATCGAAAGGAATTGCCCCGGTTTCCTCCGCTGTTTTTTTAACCTGATTCTTTGGTACAAACAGAAATTCGGCATTCGAATCCACAAAACGTTTTATGAGCCATGGACATGCTATACGGTCCACATGCACATGAGAACGGGTTACCCACTTCATATTTTCCACCTCCAATAAAAATAGTTATTTAAGCTGATTTTAAGTCTTTGCCGAACAGGGCAAAGTACAGAGTTCCTAAAACACCAAAAGCAAATGCCGTTAAAAAGTTAGCCGCCGGTGATGCAACGGATTCGATCCATGGCAGCAGTGCATGCCCGGTACCAAGCAGATCAAATAACCTGGCGGAAGTTGAAGCATTCCATAAAAATGCGCCGCCAAAAGCCGCAACTGCGACAATTATGTCCCGAACAAGGTAATAAACCCCAAAGGTGTCTGCCTTTTTTCCTTCCGGTGCCAAGTCCATAATTAGCGCTTTACGTGTCGGTTCGCCAAACTCTTTCATCCCGCGGATAATAAAGGCTATTACCATGAGCCAAAATGAACGGGAAAACAGCAATATCAGCGGAAATAAGGTAAAAAAACCAAATGTAATCACAACAAAGGGTTTCTTTGTGCTCCTGTCTGCCATATAGGCAATAGGAATGTAAATCACCATCGCTGTAGCCATCTCGATCGTTGTTAGAACTCCGAACTGAAGCGGAGTTATGCCATTGATATTAACGCACCAAAGCACAACGAAAGCATAGGGGATTTGCTCACAAAAACGAACCAGAATATCCGATACCAGCAGATTACGGAGCGTCGGGTTTATCAGTTTTAATCCCCGCACATGGTTTCCTTCTTCCTTTCGCACCCCCGTTTTACCCTCTTTTATCATCACCTGCTGCAGCACCAGCGATACACCGCCCAGTATCAGGGCTACAACAAACGCCAGACGCACTCCTGTCTTCGCACCAAACAAACCTATCATTATCCCGCCCAGCAGCGGTCCGAGTGCCATTGGAATCCTGCGTACCAGCGAGTGCATCGAGACACCCATAGTACGCTTATTTTTAGGCAGGATACGGGATACCATATCCATCGTCGCAGGGAGTGATATTGCAGTCCATGACAGAAAAAAAACCGCACCTATTATCACCGCCTGCCAGTAAGGAAAGATGATAACAATAAGATAACCAAGGATAGCAATAAGGTTGAAAAGGATAAGAGCCCTCTTATAGCCCATCCGGCCGCTGGCATACCCGCCGGGATAGGAATAAAGTGCACTTAAGAGGTTATCCATTCCATTGAGCAGACCGACCGAAAACGCACCGCCTCCCAGAGCAACGAGATAGAGCGGAAGAAAGCGTTCCGCCATCTTTTCACCTAACCCCACCAGTATTACCATTGTAAGCAGAACAAGCATATTCTTCTTAAGGCCAAGGAAACCAGCTACTGTCTTATGCCATTTCACATTCAATTTACGCTCACTTCTTATATGCAAGTTAAAACTGTACACGGCGGTTCTCAATATTACTGATCTCTCTATTAGTAAGGTCGATAATAAATCCGGCTTGCTTATCAAAATGTATATACATAGCGGCCAGATTAACAGCCGCTTCTATTGCTCCCGGATTTTTTAATAGTACAATGAAGAGCATTTTCCAATAAAGCCATCCGGTTTTTCTATTAAATCCTGCTTTTATACAGAGCTTTAAAAAACTTTTCATTGTTTTTATCATTCTCATAATATCCGGTTTATATTTATTAGCAGCTTTTAAAATAAATCCCGTATGTATTATTCTTGCATAATAATTTTTTGCTTCATATATGTATTCCACAACATCGATATAGTCTCTTAAAACATCCACCCTTGGCCTGGAAGTTATAAAGTTTAAACTGCTGCTCATCTGATCTATCTGCGTATCAGTATCTCTAAGAGTTGAACCATTCTCGAATAGCCTGCCTTCTATTTTTAAACGTTTTTCCAGCTGTGTGTTGGGCAAAGCGTACAGTTTGCCGACCATAGCCATGGATATTCCCGAATCCTGAATACATCTAATCATATCTTCTGCTGTACTATCGCTTTCATTATCAAAACCAATAATGAAACCCGCATTAACAATCATACCGTACGAAGATATTTTATCGACAACTTCCGTAATTGATTTATTTATATTTATTTTCTTGTTTATAAATTTTAATACGGTTTCTTCCGGAGTCTCGATACCGAGAAAAACAAATCTAAAATCCACATCCTTCATTAATTGTAAAAGCTCCTCATCATCTGCCAAATTCATGGAAGCTTCTGTCGAAAAATAAAAAGGATACTTATTAGTTTTGGACCATTCCCTTATTTCAGTTAATACTTTTTTAACATTCTTTTTATTTCCAATAAAATTATCATCCACAAAATCAATATGCCCTTTATAACCAAGGTTGTAGAGAGTTCTTAGTTCATTTAGTACCTGTTCCGGAGTTTTTGTACGTGATTTTCTTCCGTAAAGTTCAATAATATCACAAAACTCACAATTATAGGGGCAGCCGCGGGAATACTGTATTCCAATTTGGAGATAATCTTTAAAATCTATTAAATCGAATCTGGGGACTGCCGCTTTAGTCATATCCGCTTTTTCTGTTGACTTGTATTCACCAGACTTTGAGCCCTTTTCCAAATCCTTTATAAACAAGGGAATGGTAACCTCACCCTCGCCGAGTATTACGAAATCCGCAGACCTGTACAGATTAGGCTGGGATGAAGGATCGGGACCACCCACAACAACCGGACAGCCATGCAGATGAGCTTTGGTGATTACAGAAAGGATACCCTGCTGTTGAGGAAGCATACCTCCGGTGCAGACAATATCCGACCATTCAAAGTGCTCATCCAAAAGAAGTTCCACATTTTCATCGATCAGTCTGAATTCCCACTGCTGAGGCAGCAGGGCAGCTACTGTAAGAAGGCCTAATGGAGCAGCCGGATATTTTGCACCTGCTATTTTGCATACATCGACATAGTTCCAAAAACTATATTCTGAAAACTTCGACTGTACTATCAGACATCTTGTTTCTTTCTCCAATAGATTTTTCATACACTATCCTTACATAATCTGATGTGGAAAGTATCAATCTATTCCCTGTACAAACCGTATTTCTCTGCTGCTTCTCTTAAAGCTCTGACATTTTCAAGCGGAGCACTCCTCGGCATCACCCACCCTCTTTCGTATATCTTCCGGCTTAAATCCCCCCAAAGGATCAAGAGGTCCGATACAGTCCAAACCGGTTTTAACCAGGTCTTCCGCAACAGGAAGAATGTTGCCGGCAGAATCATTTAACCTCAGCACCTTTATGCCAATATCGATATTAAACTTGCCCCGTTCTACAGCTATTAAAGCTCCCTTTTCCATAACGGCATGAACCAGCTCAGGGAATTCCAGCAGATCGAACATTGCGCGATCCATACCGCGAAGTTCAACATAAAATGCAAGTGTCGCGGAGTGCAGATCCCCGGCTATGGACAGTTTTTTAGTGTTTTTATCCATTATTTCTTTCTGCCGTTTTTCCCAGCCAAAATCCTTAAAATCATTCATCGTAGGTACGCAGATACGCTCTGCATCGGCAGGGTCGGCAATAATTTGCAGCAGACCTTTTCCGGTTAACCTCGAAGCAAGGTCGACCCATATTTTCGGGAAGAATGGAACCCTGTCCGGTATTCCTCCGGAAATTGCCGTATATACTCTTTCTTCCGGTGTCATATTATCTAAATCCTAAACCTATTAAGAATAGCGGTCAATCCTTTAATATTTGTTACAATCTCTTTAAAAACCGTGACATAGCCAAACCTGCCCCGGCGTATTGTTCAAGTAAGCCGCTTCACGGCCGGAATTTCCTGTTAGAAAAAACATAATTCATTTGTCATTGTTATTCTGCAATATTTTTCACAAGATTGGTATTCCCGAACGATGCGGAAACTCCGGATCAACGGAAACAATCCAGCTTTCTTTGAAACAAGTTCCGGAACTATGCGAAAACTTGCATCCGGGCAGACATATTTCCCCGGAGGAGCTTTCGATTAAAATGATCATTGTTGGTTTTCTTCAAGCAAGGAATTTTATCTACCCATAAGGATATTGTTACAACCTGGTAAAACACTGCTTTTACACAAAGATGAAAAAGGAAGGCTTGTCTCATCGGCTAAACTTTTGAAGTATTCAATAGTATCTTCATCGAGCCGTATACTAATTGGTTTTTTCAATTTCTTTGCATATGGATTTTTTTTACTATCAGAAAAATCATATTCTTTTCTCATTTTTCAAACCTCCTATATTGTTCTGATTCTTTCCGTGCAGCTTTCCGTGCAGATATAATACGAATAATAGCATCTTCTATTACAGTATGAACTACTACCAGTATTTTGTATGCTTCCATTAAAACAGTTGTTACTGCTCTGGCCACGGCATAGCATGAAGGTCTCTTCCCTGTAGGGGTCAGTCAATTCCTTTATGCATTCAAGATACTGAGGAATGCTGTTTATCGCCTGTCCTTGGAATAGCATCTC
>QILZ01000194.1 GCA_003233545.1 Spirochaetales bacterium | reverse complement strand
TTCCGCCGGTATTGGCATCACCGAAGAAATTGCTGTGGCAGGAACCGCACCAGGCGGAAATGTTGCTGATCCCGGTTCCGGCTGTACCATAGGAATTTTCAGTTAATGGGTAAACATCGCCGCTTAATGTACCTTCCAGCGGCAGAGCCCTGATTACAGATACCGTTGTGCTTCCCCCCACAGGTGTAAACTTAAGGTTCCTGTAAGCAGATACGGTGGAGGTGTCCGTAGCTCCCGCTCCATGCGGATCGTGACAGTTAGTGCAGGTAAAGCCGGAGATTGTAGATCCGCCTGCCGGGGTTACGGAGCTTCCGCCTTCACCGAGGTTATGCCCGTTACCCGAATTAATGGTACCCACAGCATCGTTGGTCGGATCCAGATTTGCAAAGTCTCCGCTTGCGGGGCTGCCTGCGGCATTCATAACTACCGGAACTGAAGTTGAATAGTTCGAATAGTTAGAGCCTGTACTGTCGTGACAGGAAAGGCAGAGAGCCTGTGTAGAGCCACGCAGCAGATAGTCCTGCGTGCCCACATCAGTACCGTCAACACTGCCGTGCATGATGTGGCATCCGGAACAGTCCAGTCCGCCGGCTCCTTTATGAACCGCCAGGACGGGATAGGCCAGAAACACAACCGCACAAATGGAAAGAATTAATTTTTTTTTCATACACTTACCCTCCTCATAAAGATCATAACTCTGTATTCTTAATCAAAATAATAGTATTTAATTTATAAAAGAACACATATACCTAGTTTATTTACTTATCGTGAATATTTTAGCATAAATCAATATAATGTCAAGAAAAAATACTCGGTTTCTTGACATATCGACTTTTTTTTTATAAAATAGCACCAGAATAAAGGATGAAGATACGTTTAGAATGCCTGATAATAAGCTTGATGTTTATTATGGCCTGTAATATTGAGTCGAACTCATCCGGAAGCGGTTTATATCACAAAAACGGGTATGACTGCTATAATCCGTGTCACAAAACCAGGGGAACGGAATTCAATATGGAAACGTATGAATCCAACACTGCCGCGGGGACGGTTTTTACAGACCTCATTGGCAGTTCGCCGGCTGCAGGAGCTGTAGTTACGGCTGTATCGGAGGACAACGAAAGCTTTTTTAAGGCGGAGACGGATAGTTTCGGAAATTTTGTAATAACCGGTCTTAACGCTGATGAGCTTTACTATTTTACGATACTCTACGGTGAAAAGAGTTCTTCATCTTCAGGAACGGGGATGGATTTTTTAACCACAGGGGGGGATTATATTAGCTGCAACCAGAGCGGCTGCCATGACACCGGGCGGAGGTTATACCCTTAAGAATTGGGAAAGGACTGACCGGCAGAAACCTTTGTCCGTGTTTATCGTTCCCTGTAAAACTATACGATTATGAAGGATTTGGTGATTAAAATGAAAAACCTGCTGACTGCAAGCGTATTAATTCTTTCACTTGTTATAATCGAGGGATGTGCAGGAATTCGGTCCAAATCCTATGTCCATCCGAACGCAGATTTTCTGGCCATTAAAAGGGTCGCGGTAATGCCGTTTTTAAATCTGACAGACAGCCCGCATGCCGAACAAAAAGTAAGAGACATATTTGTTACCGAGCTTTTATCATTGGGTTACTTCGATGTACTGGAATTCGGAGAAATGAAAAAAGTATTAAAAGAAATGAAGATCGATAAACCGGATGATATCGATGCGGCCGTGGTTAAGAAACTTGGAAAGAGTCTCGGTGTTCAGGCTATCATTTTTGGTGTTGTCGAGGAATACAATAAATCCGTTTCTACAGGAGCGGGCTCTTTTCCCGAAGTGGCCGTTAACCTGCGTATGGTAGATACAAACACAGATATCGTTATCTGGATGAGCAGTAACTCGGAGGGAGGCGGATCTACGGTCAGCTTTCTCGGAATCGGTGAGACCCCTTATATAAGCGAACTTACCCGAAAAGTGATCAGGCAGATGGTGAGATCTCTTATCATACAAATCCCTGCGGAGAAATAGATGTGCGCTTTACAGGAAAGTATCCATTAAGGGTCCGGGCTGCGATTGCCGTGTTTATAATTCTGATGGTCTGCCCTGTGTCTTCCTATTCCTCCGGAAGTAAAAAGGAAGTACACAGGATTAAAATAGGGGTTTTGCCATTGGTAAACTTAAGCGGCAGCTTCCTTGCGGAAGAGAAGGTGGGGAATGTTCTTAGGCTGGAGCTTTTAAAGTCCGGCAGGTATGATTTGGCAGACCCTGGAAAGGTGGAGAAGTTTCTGGAAAAGGAAAGGCTCAGGTGTCTGGACATGGTATCTACCTCCCTGGCAAAAAAGTTTAAAGAGGAACTTGGAATCGAGGGGCTTATTTTAGGCCGTGTGGAGCAGTATGAATCGGGAGAAAACCCTGAAGTGGGAATCAATCTGGTTATGATCGATCTAACCACAACCAATATTTTCTGGAGTAGCTCCCTCGCATATACAGGCGATGATTTTAAAGGGTTTTTCGGCTTCGGTAAGGTCTCTACTGCCCAGGAGTTATCGCGGATTATTATCAGAAAGATGGTCGCCTCCATACCGGAATTTTAGAATGAATCTCATTTTGAGTCAAAAAAAAATCCTCACCGGAACAGGAAGAATCATGCTTGTCGTGATGCTCGTATTCCTTCCGAATGCCTGTATGCACCTGAGCATGTATATGAAGGATAAAGGCTGGAAAGATTTAAAATTGGTTGCTGTTCTTCCTTTCGAAAATTTAAGCAGCAGCAAAGGCGCAGGCGATGTCGTGAGGAATATGTTTATAGTCCAGCTAAGCAAAATGGGAAGGTTCGGGATTGTAAAACCGGGTGATGCACGTGCTCTCCTTTTGGAAAAGAGAGTAAGGGTAAAAGGGGAGGTCGACTTCGAGACCCTCTATGCTTTCAGGAAAGAACTTAATGCCGGAGGAGTCATTGTGGGATCTGTGGAGGAATACAGGGAAGGAACCGGCGGTCCGAAAAAAGGAGTTCCGGTAGTAAGGATAGCGGCGCGTATGCTCGATACGAGGAGTGGTGAGGTTATCTGGTCGGCGGTTGACTCCCGTTATGGTAATGACAGAGCGGCGATTTTAGATATCGGGAAAATAAGTTCTGTAAATGCTCTGGCAGAAAAGACTGTTGCCGAAATGCTTTCACCCTTACGGAATCCGCCACACAGCAGCAGTAAATCCGGCAGTACGGTAAAAGCAGATGACAGAGAAGATATAGGTGTCAGGCTGGCAAAGCTTTACTATGAGAGGGGCAGTTACGATTTAGCTATTCAAAAACTGGAATATGCTCTTAAAAGTTCTGCGGACCGGCAGTCCTCCCTGAATTTGATGTACATGCTGGGGATTTCATATGAAAAGTCAGGAATGGAGGATAAGGCACTCGCTTCCTGGCAAAGGTACCGGATAAAATATCCGGACAGCAGATCCTCGGAAATCCGTTTCAGGATCGGCCGTATTCACAGGATCTTAAAGAACTACAGTAAAGCCCTTAAAGAACTGCAGAAAGCAGCCGCAGGTTCCGATAACCGGTGGGCCGGCGATGCCTACCTGGAGATGGGGAACCTGTTCTTTGATAAGGGGGAATACGGTAAAGCATGTGATTTATATAAGAATTACGTAACCGGGTATCCTGAAAGCCGGCTTATTCCGCAGGCGGTCATGCGCCTCGGAGAAAGCCAGTACCGGCTTAAAGATTATGAGGATTCTCTGAAAACCCTGTATGGCTTTATAAAGAAGTTCCCTTCCGATAAGAATATCCGGCAGGCGGAATACCTGATAGGCTTGTCTTTACAGAACCTTAAAAAGTGGAGAGAGTCTCTCAGTCACTTTCAAATAGCTTTTCAGAAGGCTTACGATGTAGAAGAGGTTAAGTACAGACTGGGTTTGTCTTATTGGAACCTGGGTGACCGCGGGCAGGCCCGGAATTTTTTTTCACGGGTGGATAAATCTAAACTTAGTGGCAAAAGTGCAGATGATATTCGGTTTAAGCTGGGGGATATTTACTATTCATCCGGGAAGTACAGGCAGGCTTTATCGGAACTGGCCGGTTTTGCTGCCGGTGGAAAGGCTGATGTCCGGGTAATTTATAAGGTGGCAAGGTGCTATGAGGAACTGGGCAGATTTACGGAAGCTTTAAAATTTTACCGTAAAATCTCTTCCGGAAACGATAAGGTAATCACTGAGAAGTCTCTATTCCATACAGCCGGGATATACAACCGCCGGGGAGATTTAAAGGCTGCTCTTAAAACCCTGAAAAAGCTTATTTCCTTAAACGGTGCCTATGCGGTCAGGGCAAAGATGAATATGGCCGGTATTTATTATAAGCAGATGTCCTATGAGAAGGCTTTGAGTATATATAAGAATATCGCGGAAACCTCGGATGATCAGCGGGCGGTTAATAATGCCGGAAAATGGATAAAGACTTTAGAGTTTAAAATAAAAGAAAGGGAGAGATAAACAGTGAAGCTGTTTCTCGGTATCTTACTACTGCTGAATTTAACAGGGTGTACCTCTTTGTCCGGAGACAGGAAGCAGGTTGTTGCGAGGATAAACGGGGAAACGATAACAGTACAGGATCTTAAGGGGAGATTCGAAAGCCGGCATTCGGGACACCTCGCTCTGCTGGAAAGCGAAGTTGACAGGTTGAGATTTCTCAATGCAGAAATAGATAAAGTTCTGATTGTTCAGGAGGGATACCGGATCGGACTAAATAAAGACCCCGGGATAATCAGGGAGACAGATCAGTATAGAACCGGTAGAATAATCGACAGATTATACAATGACGAGGTGAATAAGAAAGTTACTGTTTCCGATTCTGAGATCGAAGAGATCTATTCCCGGTTTTACGGAAGGGCTGTTAAAGTAAGCTTGATTCTTCTAAAGACCGGGAAGGGAGCGGAAGAAGTATCAGAGGAACTTAAAAAGGGCGGGAATTTTAGTGAGCTGGCCAGGGAGAAATCGATCGATCCTTCTGCATCTAAGGGAGGAATGTTAGGTCTTATAAGGTGGGGCACACTGGATCCTGAAATCGAAAAAGTGGTTTTTTCTCTTTCTCCCGGGGCTGTAAGCGGCCCTGTTAAAGTCCGCTCCGGTTATTATTGTGTTCTGAGGGTGGACGAAGAGGAGAATTTCGAAAAAAAAGATTTTAGCAAGGTAAAGAATGATATAAAACGAATTCTAAAGCTAAGAAAGGCAAATCAAAGATACAAAGAATTTATAGATGAATTAAAAAAGAAATATGTCATATCTGCCGATAAAGATCCTCTGATACCGCATCACAGCAGTGATATTGTTTTAGCCCGGAAGCTTCTAAAGCTGGAAGCCCTGAAACGGGGATATGATAAACTGCCGGATATCATTGCCTCTGTACGCAGGTTTAAAAGGGAAGCTGTCTATGAAAAGCTGTATAAAGAAATAGTCGAAGGTGTTCACCTTACTAAAAACGAAACAGAGGCTTACTACGAATCCCACAAGGATGAGTTCAGAGAGCCGGACAGGGTCAAAATAAGACATATTCTGGTGAGCACAAAAAAAGAGGCGGAGAATATACTGGAAGAATTAAAGAAGGGAGAGGATTTTAAGGTACTTGCCAGGGAGAAATCTATCGACTTTTCCGCTTCCAAAGGCGGGGATCTGGGATATATAGTCCGTGGTACTGTTATTCCCGAATTTGAGAAAGCCGCCTTTTCCTTAAAACCGGGTGAGATTAGCGGTCCTGTTAAAACAAGATTCGGCTGGCATATCCTTAAAGCGGAGGATTTTAAGAAAGGGAAGGTTCAGCCTTTCAAGGAAGTTTATGAAAAGGTCAGGAAACAACTGCTGAAAATAAAAAGAAAAGCAGAAGTAAAGAGATGGATCAAAATTCTTAAGAAGGGCTCCAGGATTAAGATTTACAAAGACGTTTTATCGGCGGGTCTTTATACCGACAGAAAAATTATAAAATAGGAGATTACCGGGAATATGACGATGAATCGAAAATATATGGTTTTTACTTTCCTCATCTTTATTGCCGCTCTTACTTCCCTGATTACCGGATGTGCGTATCAGCCAAGGCGTCCTGCCAGATCATGCCAGGATTGCCATCGAAAGGAAGTTAACAGGTTTGAGAAAGCTAAGAATATACATCCGCCTGTAGAGAAAGGGAATTGTGATGACTGTCACGAGCGCCATGGCCTGGTCGGAAGTCTCAGGTTAAAAACTAAAGAGCCTGATTTATGTTATACCTGTCATGAAGATGTAAAGAATAAATTCGAGCGTAAGTACAAACACGGCACACTTGATAAATGCAGCTCCTGCCACGACCCGCACTCTTCGAATAAGAAGTTTCTGCTGATCGATTCCGGTGATTCATTGTGTTATAAGTGTCATGATAAGAAAGACTTCCGGAAAAAGAAGGTTCACGAAGCTTTATCAGGCGGCTGTCTGACCTGCCACGACCCTCATTCTTCGGATAATAAAGATATACTTGTCGAGAAAAAGGAATTACTTTGTTCCACCTGCCACGATATAAAAGATGTATCGTTTAAAGAGAAACATTCGGGTTATCCTGTGGCTGGTACCGACTGTAATCGATGCCACGCTCCGCACTCCTCTTCCAATGAGAAATTACTGAAGGAGCATGTGCATCCGCCTTTCGATTCCGGGAGCTGCAATATATGTCACAATGATCCGAAATCGGCCGATCCGCTGAAATTAAAAACGGCAGGAAATAAACTGTGTTACGGCTGCCATAAAAACCTGGAAAAGAATGTCAAATATGTCCATGCACCCGTTAAGAAGGGGTGTACTTCCTGTCATGATCCTCATACGAGTAACAACAAGTATCAGCTGATAACAAGTGATAAAAAGCTGTGTTACAGCTGCCACAGCAGTCTAAAAGCTAAATTTAAAAGGATAAGTATCCACGCTCCTGTCAAATCCGGGGATTGCACCTCCTGC
The DNA here is from genome assembly GCA_003233545.1 of Spirochaetales bacterium. GTDB lineage: Bacteria > Spirochaetota > Spirochaetia > SZUA-6 > SZUA-6 > SZUA-6. The sequence goes on along the minus strand of QILZ01000194.1, from coordinate 3,006 downwards.
CACAGCCCTCATTCGAGTAATAACAAGTATCAGCTTCTAAAACCGGGTAACAGCCTCTGTTACAGCTGCCATGATAAATTTAAAAAGAAGTTTATCCATCTTCCGGTTGCCTATATGGACTGTACTGTCTGCCACAGCCCTCATGCTTCGAAAAACCCGGAACTGCTGCTGAAAAAGACCGTACAGTTGTGTTATAGCTGTCATACCCCTTTTAAAGGAAGTTCCATACATACTGCTGTCCGGAAAGGGGAATGTTTAAAATGTCACGACCCTCATGAAAGCGATTACGCCAAACAACTGCGGCTGAGTAAGGACAAATTATGCTATAGCTGCCATAATTTTAAAGATAAATATAAAGGCGAGTTCATTCATACACCTGTGGAAACAGGAAAGTGCTTAAGTTGTCATAAGCCTCACAGCAGCAATGTTAAAGATCAATTGATCGTCCCTGTTAAAAAGCTTTGTGTGTCATGCCACAGCGATATTCAGAAAAAAGCCAGTGAAAAAACCAGCGGGCATCAGCCTGTTATTAAAGGAGAATGTACCTCCTGCCATTCAGCCCATGCAGGTAAAAACAAGATGCTTCTCGTTAAACCCTTAAAAGAACTGTGTCTTGGGTGCCACAAGGACCTGAAAGAAAAACTTAAAACGGGTGTGGTTCATTATCCGGTCAGGAACGGAGAGTGCCTCTCCTGTCACAATCCCCATTTCTCAGATAATAATAACCTGCTCGTAGCCAAGGGGTCTGGTGTATGTTCGCTCTGTCATGGAGTGAAAAGCAATATTTTAACGGCCAAACATGATGGGATAGAGGTCGTGGGCAGTAACTGCCTGGAGTGTCATAACCCTCACGGTTCCAAAGACCGGAGTCTGTCCCGCAAAGTGGAACACTTGCCTTTTAAAGAGAAAAAATGTGATTCATGTCACAAAACATAGAGGAATAGGATAAGAGAAATGACGAAAAAAATTAATTTGGTTTTGACAGTCTTTTTTTTGGTAATCCTTGTCAGGAGTTTTCCGGATGTAAAGCTTAAAGAAGAAGGGTCTAAATTGTGCTTCACCTGCCATAAGGATAAAAAGCTTGAGGTAGCCGATGATAAAGATGTTCATTTTCCCGTTAAAATCGGAAACTGTACATCATGTCACAGTCCGCATGCGGGAAAGTACAAATATATGCTTATAAAAAAAGGAGGGGAACTTTGCTTCACCTGCCATGAAGACGTAAAAGCAGAGACCCACATGCCCTATGTGCATACTGCTTTAAAAAAGGGGGAATGCACAAAGTGCCATGATCCCCATGCCTCGAATTTTGCCTATCAGCTGAAAAAACCGGAAGATAAAATATGCTTCGGCTGTCACTCCGCATTAAAGAATTCTATCGAAAAGCTTAAAGATGCCCATCCTCCGGCGGCCGCCGGGGAATGCACCATCTGCCACAGCCCGCATGCCTCAGGTTATGAGTATCAGCTTGTTCAGGCCCAGGAGAAAGTATGTTTCACCTGCCACGATAAAGAACAGAAAAGTTTTAAGAAGGCTCACCTGGGATACCCGGTCGGCCAGGGAGGGTGTACTATCTGTCACGATCCTCATGCATCGGATTCCCCGAAACTGATCAAGAAGTATTCTCACTTTCCTATGAGGGAGATGATGTGCAGCAGCTGCCATGAAGGTCCGGGAAATACCGATCCGCTAAAATTGCTTAAACCGGCAGGTGATCTCTGCTACGGTTGTCATAAGGATAAAATTGATAATTTCGACTCGAAGAAAGTAGTTCACGATCCGGTAAAAAAAAGAGAATGTGTAAAATGCCATTCTCCTCATGCATCCGACTATAAAGATTTTATAGTGGAACCGGAGAAGAAACTCTGCTATTCCTGCCATAAGGATATGGAAAAGGTCATAAATGGGGAGGGTATGTATGTTCACACCGCACTTAAAAAGGTGGAATGCACGAAATGTCATAATCCTCATTCTTCGAACACCGAGGATCTCCTCGCTTCCAAAGATGTGGTTTCTCTTTGCACCGGATGTCATCCCCGTGCAGGCAAGCATTCACATCCTATCGGTTCGGAGGCTATTAATCCGAAAACCGGAAAGGCAATGACCTGTACAAGCTGTCATGCGTCTCATGCTTCTAAGTACGAGTTCTTCCTGAAGGGGGACAGGAAAGAGGGTCTATGTGTGCAATGCCATAAACTTTAAGGGAAAGCTGTTAAAAACGGTAATCGCCGTGCTGGTGCTTATCGGACTTAAGTCCAATGCATGGGCATTCGATGCCGGGGATATTAAATATCTTTTTTCGATTTACGGCGCCGGGATGGATGATAAGCTGAAACAGCCTCATTATATCTTTGTAGATAATAAACGGGCGGAAATCTACGTAATCAACGGTGATGAATCGATTATGATATTTAATATGAACGGCAGTCTTCTGTATAAATTCGGCAGAGAACAGGGCATCACGGTTCCTCAGAGTCTGGCAGTGGACAGCAGGGGGAGTATCTATATATCGAGAGGCATGGCAGGGGATATCCTGGTGTGTAATTACCGCGGGAAAATCGATCACCGCTACAAATTTACAGGAGTTGTCTCACCTGTCTATCCCTGGCAGATGGCCATAGATGAGAAGGACAACCTCTACGTTGTGGATCAAAAAGCGAAACGTGTTCTGGTTTTTAATAAACGGGAGGAATTAAAGTTTCAGATCGAAGAAAAGGCGGGGAGGTTTTCCACCATTGCTGCCATTACAGTGGATAAACACGGCAGGATCTACATCGTAAACGGGACTACCAGTAAGATTTCCGTGTTTGATGCCCGGGGTGAATTCCTTTTCGATTTCGGGCAGCGCGGGGGAGGAACAGGTAAGATCAGCGGCCCTGTGGGGATTGCCGTAGATTCGGCCGGCAGGATATTTATACTGGATACCAACAGGCAAAAGGTAATAGTTTACGATAAAGAAGGAAGGTTTAAATTCGAATTCGGCGAACTCGGTATTGGTGAGCTGAA
>QILZ01000259.1 GCA_003233545.1 Spirochaetales bacterium | reverse complement strand
AAGGCTTTTCCCCGTGACTATCATGCACTTGACAGGGAAGAAAAAGAATATATACTCGAGGTATCTTTTTTCCTTCATGATATGACGGACCTTTTAGATATGGTAGCTGCAGGTTACGAAGAGCAGGAAGACTTTAACAAAAAAGATCTTGATGTAATCATAAAATATATAAGCGGTGTAATTTCGGATTTCAGATTAAAAGATCTGAAAAGGAAAAAATAACATATGGAGGATTTATGTCTGCAGAAGTAGTAATTGGAAATCATAATTTTAAAGAAGAAGTACTGGATTCGAAGGTTCCCGTTATAGCCGATTTCTGGGCGGAATGGTGTGTGCCCTGCAAAATGATAGGGCCTGTTCTTGAAAAACTGGCGGAAGAATATGCGGGTAAAATTAAGGTTGCAAAGATAAATGTCGACGAAAACGGAGAAATTGCGTCACAGTTTAATATAGTAAGTATTCCGACACTTTTAGTCTTTAAAGACGGAAATATCGTTAACAAGCAGATCGGTGCGGTACCCCGGAATATAATCGAGGGAATGATAAAAGATTATATTTAGTATATTTCATTACTGTTTTCATTTCCGAAGGTAGCTTTTTTTGTCGGAACAATATGCCAGTCGTTTCTGCTGTCCGTATCCCCGGAGGAGCTTTTTCTGCATATCGACCGTGTTCCTGTGGAGTCATCGGGATTAATACCGTCTTCCGGTCTAATCATCTCCTCCGCTGACTGCCAGCCGCCGGAAGCTGCAAGTTCTTCCGCTCTTATCAATGTGTCCCGCTTTCCGAAACCTCTGTACTTTTCATCCGACATGGAGGTTCTGTTACTGTACAGGATGCCGTCTAAGATACTGCCTCCGGGACTTGCAAACAGGGAAAGCACGCCATTGTTTCCGGACAGTCCTTTTCCCCCTTTTACCCAGAAGTCGTATGCGTTATCGGACGAATCGTAGCCTTCGGAGTCTCTTTTGTTTTCCGTTTCATCTGCCTCGCCGGAAATTCCCTGAGGTTTAAAATGAACCAGTATAAAGTCATCTTTCTTAACGATAAAAGCGGGGAAAACAATTCTGCTGCGAAAATTGGACGGCGTTCCCTCGTAGAGAACGACTCCTCCCATGTTCCCTCCGGATAAGGTTTTTAATTCGATAATATCGGGATGTCTGCCTGTCCCCTGGGTTGTAAACTCGTTGATAAGAATTTCAGGAATATCCGGGTTAAAACCATAAAAACCTGCTATAAAGGAATTACTGTTGCCGCGGGCATCGGCTGCTGCAACCTGAATCGAATAATTTATGCCCGGAATCTGAAAGCCCGTAATGAGTTTTATCTCTTTCATGTTGTCCTCTATGGATACGACTTTCGTTTCGGGAATTATCTTAACGGCATCTGCATTAATATTAACTGTTTCGTCGAAATAAATTCTGATCTCATTGGGGCTGACGGCTTTTATGCTGATAAACAGGGGCGGATCTATGTCTGCTTTTTCAATTGCACCGATAGCAGGTATCGGCCCGCAGGAAAACGACAGGCCGGCAGACAGCATGAAGGTGAGAATTCTAAGAATTAGTATTACAGTATTTTTTAATATCCTCATATTAAAGTATACTCGAATTACTTATCTGCTGCTTTTAATAAAGATTATTTTTCTTTATAATATTTGTGATATTTTGGATATAGTGTGTAATACTTTAAGCATGGAGAAATAGATGTGTGGAATAATTGGTTACTGCGGGCCGAAACAGGCCGCTGAAATACTTGTCGAGGGTTTAAAGAGGCTGGAATACAGGGGATATGATTCCGCCGGCATAGCTGTCGGTTTTGAAAACGAGGTCACTGTTATTAAAAAAAAGGGAAAAATAAAAGACCTGCGGCAGGTAATTCCCGATGGTATCAAAGGGAACTATGGAATCGGCCATACCCGGTGGGCGACTCACGGGAGCGTAAACGATACCAATGCACATCCCCATACCGGCTGTGCAGGTAAAATCGTGATTGCACATAACGGTATTATAGAAAACTATACGGCATTAAAGGAAATCCTTAAGAAAGAAGGGCATGTTTTTAAATCGGAAACGGACTCCGAGGTAATTGCCCATCTTATAGAGAAATATTATACCGGCGATCTTGAGAGGGCCGTTAAAGAAGCGTTAAGTATTTTAAAAGGCACCTACGGTATTGTCTGCATAAATCCGGATGAACCGGACAGGATTATCGGCGCCCGTAACGGGTCTCCGCTTGTTCTCGGTGTAGGCGACGGAGAGATGTTTCTGGCATCGGATGTTACCGCAATTATTTCTCATACAAAGCAGGTTGTGTACCTCGAGGACGGGGAAGTCGTTTCGATCCGGCCGGATGGTTTTAAGACAACGGATTTAAATGAAAACAGGATAGAGAAGGATGTCGAGTATATATCCTGGGAGCTGGAGGAAATCGAAAAAAACGGTTTCAGTCATTTTATGGAGAAAGAAATACTCGAACAGCCCGAGGCAATAAAAAGGGCCATAAGCGGACGGCTAATGACGGATGTGGCATCCGCACATTTAGGCGGTCTCGATCTGACCACAAAAGAACTTCTTAATATAGAAAGAGTAAAAATTATAGGTGCCGGTACCTCGTATCATGCAGGCATGGTAGGCGCATATCTTCTGGAATCCATTGCAAGGATACCCTGTGTACCGGAAATTGCCTCTGAGCTTAGATACAGGAATCCTATTATCGAAAGAAATACATTGTACTTTGCCATTTCCCAATCAGGAGAAACGGCGGATACCCTGTATGCCATGCGTGAACTCCAGAGAAAAGGGGCAACCGTACTAGGGGTCTGTAATGTAGTCGGTTCTACAATCGCAAGGGAATCCGACGGCGGAGTTTATATACATTCCGGCCCGGAAATTGCAGTTGCATCCACAAAGGCCTTTTCCTCGCAGATTACGGTATTTTACCTCTTTGCCCTGCTGTTAAGCAGAATGAGGGATATGTCCTATGAGCAGGGTATCGATTATATAGATAATCTACGTTCCATACCTGCAAAGATGGACGAGATATTCCGGAAAAGGGATGAGATAAAGAAACTTGCGGAGAAGTATGCTCATTACAAGGATATGCTCTTTTTAGGAAGAGGCATAAATTACCCTGTCGCTATGGAAGGAGCACTTAAACTTAAGGAAATTTCGTATATCCATGCAGAGGGTTATACTTCCGCAGAGATAAAGCACGGACCGATAGCACTGATAAATGAAGAAACCCCGAGTGTTTTTCTCGTTCCCGACGGAGGATTAAGGGAAAAGGTCATTTCCAATATGAAAGAGGTAAAGGCCAGGGAAGGTAAAATTATTGCAATAACAACGGAAGGTGATGATTCTGTCGGAGAAATTGCAGATGATGTAATTATGATACCGAAAATCAATGAGATATTTTATCCGTTTCTTCTCGTGGTTCCTCTTCAGCTTTTTTCGTATTACTGTGCACTCGAGCTCGGTAGAGACGTGGATCAACCGCGGAATCTTGCAAAAAGTGTTACAGTTGAATAGGAGGGAAATAATTTTTCCGATCTCTCTTTTTCTTGCAGTCTGTTTTGTACCGCTTTACGGGGAGGATCAGCTGCCGTCTGATATAGCTATCCTGGAAAGAGGGCCTGTCGAAACAGAGGGAATAGAGCTTTTAGACCCGAATACAATACAGGGTTTTACAGGAATTTACAGGTTCGATGATCAAAACCTTAAGGTTGTCTATACCGAATATTCTTTGCCTGTTTCCGGGAAATGGAAGAAGAAAAAAAGTTCGGGATATATTATATACGGAATACCGCAGGATACTTCTACCGCCTGGTATTACAGTGATAAAAGGGGTTACAGCCTGTTTTTTGAGTTTCCTTTCGGATTTCGTTATTCCTTTGAATTTATTAAAGGTTTTATCGATAAATTTAATATCTTTCTCGGTTTTGTAAAGTATAAAACCGACATTCCCTTTCCTGCCATAGTACAGCTTAAGCTTTAAAATCCTTTTCTTCTAACCGATCATTGTAGTGTGAAGTTAAAATATATTCCGGTAATCTGTTTTATTATGCTGGTTCCGCCCATATGGAGCCAGGCGGGTCTGCTGCTTACTCCGAAGGATCTTGCTGTCGAACAGAATATAAAGGGGGGTTATGATCTCTGGATCCGGAAAAAAGATGGTATCGCCTCCGTACTGCTTGCAGAATCCACCGGGGATCCTCTTAAAAAGAACCCCGTTTTTACCCTTAGAGACCCGGGTTATAACCCTGTAAATGGCGATGAGAAGAGAATATTAAACGGCAAATTCCTTAACAGTAAAAGAAAACTGTATTTCCTCATCGATTCATCACCGGAGAAATATAAGAAATTCGGAGAAGCCTTTCATATATTTATTCCCTATGTTGTTGTTTACGGTTATCCCTGGAGCAGAACGGGTGAACTGCAGATTCTGGACGGGACATTTTTAAATATCCGAACCTTCTCCAGACCATATGCCGATTATTCCGGAGATTTTAAGGATAATCCGTTTGTTCTGCATGTTGTGCAGCACAGGGTTCTAAAAGATTCAGCCGGTAAATATATGAAAGAAGCTGTAGATAAACTGACTGCAATCGCAGAATCCGCAGGCGGTAAAGCCGTACTCTCCGGGGGCAAGGATGATATGGTGGATAAGATCGGCGACATCCTGGATGCAGCTTCCGGAAAGACCCTGGATCTTGTACTGGCGCTCGATACAACCGAAAGTATGTACGACGATATGCCTGCTTTAAAAAAAAGGATCATTCCTCTCTTATTGAAACATACCTCGAGATTTTCACATTTCAGGGTCGGTCTTTTGTTCTATAAGGATTATATGGATGAATATCTTGTAAAGCCCTTTCCTTTTACTAACAATCTTTCAGTTATTCAGCGTTATATTAACGGTGTCCGCGTTAACGGAGGGAGGGATATTCCGGAAGCGGTATTCGAGGCTCTGTACAGTTCTATTCATTGGTATAAATGGAAGGCGGACAGCCGGCTTATAATATTAATCGGCGATGCCCCCCCGCATCCGAAACCGCTTGGAAAAATTACTGCGGCTATGGTGTACCGGGATGCCGGTAAATACAGGATTAAGATAAACACCATTATCCTGCCCCAGTAATCGATTCTGATAAAAAAACTTTTTATACTATTGACTAAAAAATAACAGTTTGATAGATTAGGGCACCCTGATTGCTTTTATGCCTCTGTAGCTCAGCTGGTAGAGCACCTCCATGGTAAGGAGGGGGTCATCGGTTCAAATCCGGTCGGGGGCTTGGGAAAATAGCAATATTTTTATTGACTTATGTGATATAATTTTATTATACTACTTTACTTAGTGAACAAGGAGAAAATACAAGAACATGGCGAAAGGGAAAGGCGTAGAGTTAATTGCGCTCGAATGTACTGTGTGTCATCGGCGAAATTACACAACTAAAAAGAACAAACGTAATATACAGGGCAAGCTTGAGTTTAATAAGTACTGCAGGTTCGACAGGAAGCATACACTTCACAAGGAAACCAAGGTTAAATAGGAAGACTTAGGCCAGTAGCTCCAATTGGCTAGAGCGCCGGTCTCCAAAACCGGATGTTGCAGGTTCAAGTCCTGCCTGGCCTGTAATAGGATGTTCAGGAGCATACAATGAAAAAAATAATTCTTTTCTTTAAAGAGAGCTATGCTGAGTTAAAAAAAGTTACCTGGCCTAGCAGGGAGGAAGTTGCTTCGTCCACAAAGGTAGTGCTCGTTTCTATTACGCTTATAGCTGCAGCTCTTGGAATTGTTGATTTTCTTCTGTTTAAGGGAATCGATCTTATTTTTTAATCTGGCATCGGGAAAATTATGGCAAAAGCATGGTATGTTGTTCATACCTATTCGGGATACGAGAATAGGGTGGAGAAACATATAAGAAAACTTATGGAAAGCGGTGCTCTTCTGGATAGGGTCTTTGATGTTAAAGTACCCTCCGAAGAAGTGGTGGAAGTCCGTGACGGCAAGAAAAAAATCACAACAAAGAAATTCCTGCCCGGTTATATTCTTGTGGAAATGGATATACCGGAAAAGGGCTGGAAAGAAGTATGTGAAAATATACGTAATATTCCCGGGGTTACCGGGTTTGTCGGTTCTGCGCGTAATCAGAGACCGCAGGCTATAACTCAGGATGAGGCAAAGGAAATCCTTCAGAAATCCGGTGCAATAAAAGCGGATAAGGTTTTGCGTCCGAAACAGAGCTTCTCCGTGGGAGAAATGGTAAGGATTGTGGACGGACCGTTTGGTTCTTTTACAGGGAATATAGAGGAAGTAAATGCGGAAAAGGGCAAACTCAGAGTGATGGTCGGTATATTCGGAAGATCGACACCGGTAGAGCTGGATTTTCTGCAGGTGGAAAAAATATAAGCCCATAGTATGGGAGCTTTTCGTATGAAAAGTGTTAATACCAGACATGGAGAATAATTATGGCCAAAAAAAAGGTTAAGGCGGTTATTAAACTGCAGGTCCCTGCTAAGAAAGCAACACCTGCCCCTCCGGTAGGCCCGGCACTTGGACCTCACGGTGTTTCTGCACCTCAGTTTGTGCAGCAGTTCAATGAGAGAACCGGGAATATAGAGGAAGGCCTGCTTATACCTGTTGTTATAACGGTATATGCTGATAAGAGTTTTTCCTTCATAACCAAAACTCCTCCGGCGGCAGTGCTGATAAGAAAGGCCTGCGGGATAGAGAAGGGTTCATCGGAACCGAACAAGACAAAGGTTGCAGTGCTGAAAAAAGACGATCTTAAAGAGATAGCCGAACAGAAAATGCCCGACTTGAATGCAAATGATATTGAAGCGGCGATGAAGATTATTGCCGGAACCGCCCGGAGTATGGGTGTTACAGTGGAGGGGGCATAATATGAAACGCGGGAAGAAGTATATTACGGCAGTAAAAAAATATGAAAGGCAGAAGCAGTACTCCTTAAAGGAAGCTGTTGCACTTGTTAAAGAACTGGCCTATGCAAAATTCGATGAGACCGTAGAAGTCGCTTTAAAATTAAATATCAAATCAAAACACACGGTCAGGGACACTCTTGTTCTGCCCAACCGTTTTGGTGCCGAAAAAATAATTCTTGTTTTTGCCAAAGGCGATAAAGCCGGAGAGGCGGAGAAAGCAGGTGCAACTTATGTGGGCGATTCGGACCTGATAGAAAAGATTAAGGGCGGATGGCTGGACTTCGATGTAGCTGTTGCCACTCCCGATATGATGAAAGATGTTGGTAAATTGGGACAGATACTCGGGAGAAGGGGTTTAATGCCCAATCCGAAAACGCAGACGGTAACCTTTGATATTAAAGGTGCTATTGCCGAGTTAAGGAAGGGAAGGGTGGAATTCCGTGCGGACAAGACAGGTGTGGTTCATCTTGCCGTAGGAGAAGTATCTATGGAAAATGAAAAAATAGAGGAAAATACAAAGACGATTGTGCAGGAAATTAACAGAAAGCGTCCGGGTGATGTAAAAGGCGAATTTGTTAAATCTATTGCTCTGTCCTCTACAATGGGTCCTGGCGTTAAAGTATCCGTCAGGGATAAAATGAATTAAGGCTGGGGGTAAAAGATGACGGAAAAGACCAAAAAGGTACAGCAGTATAAAAAAGAAGCTTTGAGTGCAACAAAGGAACTGTTATCGTCGTATAATGATATGATTTTTTCTGATTTCCGCGGGTTGAATGTAGAACAGATAACGGATCTGCGTTCGAAGCTGCATGAAAACGATGCGTACTATAAAGTAATAAAGAACAGCTACCTGCGCAGAGCGGCAAAAGAGATGGGTATGCCCGATTTATCCGAAATCTTTATAGGTCCCACTGCAGTGACCCTTGTTAAGGATGACCCGGGTCCTGCGGCAAAGGTACTGTATGGGTTTACCAGGGATACGACGCTGAAAATAAAGGGTGCACTTGTGGAGGGAAAGGTTTTTTCTAAAGCCGAAGTGGAGACGCTTTCGAAACTTCCTTCACGTGATCAGCTTTATGCCCGGTTGATGGCCACTATAAATGCACCGCTTACGAATCTTATGTACGCTATGAACGGGGTTGTTTTAAAATTAGTGCGTACGCTGCAGGCAGTTGCAGATAGTAAAGAAAATTAATTACAGTTTTAGTCTTCCTTGCGGTTGCATGCTATTGCTGTAAAATAAAATCAAGGAGAAGTTAAAATGGCAACGCTATCAAAAGATGAAATCTTAGAAGCTATTTCCGGCATGACGGTTCTGGAGATATCAGAGCTGGTAAAGGCCATGGAAGAGAAATTCGGCGTAACTGCCGCTGCACCTGTAGCAGCAGCGGCGGCTCCCGCAGAGGGTGCGGGCGAAGCGGAGGAAGAGCAGACCGAGTTTACGGTTGTGCTTAAGAGCTTCGGCGACGGTAAAAAAATACCTGTAATTAAAGCGGTAAGAGCGCTGACAGGGCTGGGCCTTAAAGAGGCGAAAGAACTTGTGGAAGCAGGTAATAAACCGGTTAAAGAAAATGTCAGCAAAGACGAAGCTGCAAAAATTAAAGAAAAGATAGAGGCAGCCGGCGGAGTAGTTGAGGTTCAGTAAAAGCCGATCGTTACAGTTAATTGAAAGACTCATATATCCACCGGAATATACAAGTTCCGGTGGGCTGTTATTTGTCAGGGGGGAAGAATGATTCTTGACAGGTCCAAAGCCATTAAGAGGGTTTACTTTGGGAAGCCCTATGAAGATATTATGGAGATTCCTAATCTTATAGGTATCCAGTTGTCTTCATACGAAAAATTTTTACAGAGAGAAAAATTAGAAAGCGGAGAACCGCTGGAGCGGCAGGGACTGGAAGACGTATTCCAGACTATTTTTCCTATAGAAAGCCCCAGCGGGGACATGCTGCTGGAGTACAGCCGGTATACTCTCGATGAAAGCGGGGCTAAATTTTCTGAAAAGGAATGTAAAAAAAAGGGTCTTACCTATGCACTTCCCTTAAAGGCAAGAATCAATCTTGTTTTCTTAAATACGGGCGAAATAAGGCAGAAAGAAATTTATATGGGTGATATCCCCCTGATGACAGGGAGAGGGACTTTCGTTGTTAATGGTGCGGAAAGGGTTGTTGTGAGCCAGATTCATCGTTCTCCCGGAGTTATCTTCTCTCATGACAAAGGAATATTCTCTTCGCGTATTATTCCTTACAGGGGTTCCTGGCTCGAATTTGAAATAGATCATAAAAAAGAACTTGTTTATGCGAAGATAGACAGAAAGAAAAAAATTCTCGGGACTATTTTTCTAAGAGCCCTCGGCTACGATACAAGAGAAAAAATAATACCGCTCTTCTATAAAACAAAGATTGTAGAAGTGCTGGAATTAAGAGAGGAAAAAGAAAAACTTGTCGGTAATGTGTTTGCAAAACCTCTTTATACGGGAGAAGAAGGAAACAGGAAGAAACTTTACAGAGCGGGGGATAAGATTCATCCTCATGATATCGATGAACTGCTCCATGCGGGTTTTAAAGAAATAGAAGTTATCGATTTTGATCATGAGGATTCTCTGCATTCGAATATGATTTTAAACTGTTTTGAGAATGAAGAGATAAAGTACGTTAAGGATAATCCTGAAAAGGATGAGCCGAGCAGGGAAGAGGCTCTGTCCAAGGTTTATTCCATAATAAGACCGGGCGAACCAATAACGATAGAAAGTGCGGAAAAGGACCTTCAGTCCATGTTTTTTTCAGCAAGAAGGTACGACCTTGGAAGAGTGGGACGGTATAAGCTTAATAAGAAATTTAACTATTCCGAAGCCATCGAGTCTCACACTTTAACTCTGGAAGATATAATACAGACAATGAATTTCTTAATGAAGGTTTTTATCGGAGAGGGTAATGTCGATGATATAGACCATCTCGGTAACAGGAGGATACGCCTTGTCGGTGAACTTTTAACAAACCAGTTAAAAATAGCATTTACACGGATGGAGAG
>QILZ01000187.1 GCA_003233545.1 Spirochaetales bacterium | reverse complement strand
TTCTGACCGGGTAATTTATATAAACAGGGGAGAGATCGAGTTTAAGAATTCCATGGCAGTTCCCATGGCTTTTGCTAATTTAGTGCTCCTTGCCGTCGAGCTTGCGGGAGGAGAGATGATTAACAGTTATTTAAAGGATCTGGAAGAGAAAAGAGAGGAGTATAAGCTCCTGTTCTCTTAAAAAAAATATATTTAGGGAGGAAAGAGATGACAAAAAAAGTTCTGATAGCTTTAGGGTTTGTCCTATTTATCGGAGTTTTACCTTTGGACTTTCATCTATTACATGGCATTGGAATGAGTTTTTATGGCCGCTTATTATAACAAATTCATCAAAGGCGAGGCCCTTAACAGCCGGCCTTGTCAGGTTTACGCAGTTAGGCGAAATAGGTGCACAGTGGTCGCTTTTGGCAGCCGCTACGATTATCGTTATTGCGCCCCTGTTTTTTGCTTTTTTGCTTTTTCAGAAACGTTTTATTCAGAGTTTTATAAACTCGGGTATAAAATAAAGACAGGAGAACAATAGAATGGGAATCGACAATGTTTTTAGGAAACTTTTCTTGATCGGCAGGCCTGCGGCCGGGAAAAGTGAAGTTATAGACTATTTAAAAAAGGTACCGATTATAGAAAGAAAGGCTCATTTACATATAGGTGATTTTACAGAGCTGGATGATTTTCCCATTATATGGAGCTGGTTCGAAGAAGACAAAATCCTTTCGGATATGGATAAGCCAAGGCTGCACACGGATAAAAACGGATACTTTAAATACAGCTATCTGTGGTGTGTCCTTATTAAAAAGCTCGAACTGGATTATCTAAAAGTGTCCCGTGAATCGGAGATTTCCACATTTATTATTGAATTTTCCAGGGGGAGCGAACACGGAGGTTATAAAGAGGCCTTTAGACAGTTTTCTAAAGAGATGCTTGTAAATTCCGCTGTTTTGTATATCGATGTTTCATTCGAAGAATCGATGAGAAAGAATAGAAAAAGATTTAATCCCGAAAGGCCTTACAGCATTCTGGAACATGCACTCCCCGATGAAAAGCTTGCCAGGCTCTACAAGGGGAGTGATTGGGAGGAGATTTCCGGAAATGATCCTGATTATCTTACAATACATGATGTAAGGGTTCCCTATTCCGTATTTAAGAATAATGATGATGTTACAACCGCAGGCGGTGAACGGCTTGGTGCACGATTAAAGAAGGTTCTCGATCATCTGTGGAAATTATATAAATAATTTTAATATAATAAAGATATATTTATACCGATAAAATAGGTATGATAAAATATTATTACAGCGTTCTGCTGTTTTCTTTTGCATGTACGGGTTTTCTCTCCGCTCTTGATTACCCGGAGATAACGACAAAGTATGAGATACTGCAGGGATCCGATGAGGATGAAATCGAAGATTACCTTTTACCGTCTTCTATACGGAATAGTGTATCGGTAAGATTAAAAGAACATTTCAGCAATAAATTGTGGTATGCTGTTCTTTTAAAGTATTCCGTTAAGGATTACTACAATAAAACAGGAGATTACAGTTACTTTAATCTGAACAATGAAGTATCCTGGAAAATCAGCAGCAGTTTTAAAATGGGTGTAAACTTTTTATCCCGCTGGGTGTCTTTTGCAGACCCGGATACAAATGATCAGGTTAAAGATTATTTTACCCTTGGCGGGAAATTACTCGGTGTGTATAAGATACTGCCCGGCCTTGCATTTAATACGTGGATGAAGGCGAATTATAATTTATATAAGAATGTTGAAAAATCCAGGGAGGAATATACGGTAAGTCTGGGATTGCGGTCGAAGTGTAATCAATTATCATGGAATGTTAAATACAGGGGAGTATTAAGAATGCCTCTGGGGAATTTAAGTGTTCAGGATTCGAGTTTTTTAAACTACGGGAGCGTTACAGCAGCATGGAAACCCGAATAATGGGATTGCCCGGGAACGCAGCTAAAAAACGAAAGGCCCTGGTTGTCGGGGGAACCGGCGATATAGGCAGGGCTATATGCCTTTCTTTAGCCGATGAAGGGATAGAACTGACAATTCATGGCGGGCATGATAAGGGTAAGCTTGACAGTCTATGCAGGGCTATTGCGGATAAAGGGGAAACCGCCCGGGGAATTCTT
Source organism: Spirochaetales bacterium (assembly GCA_003233545.1). Taxonomy (GTDB): domain Bacteria; phylum Spirochaetota; class Spirochaetia; order SZUA-6; family SZUA-6; genus SZUA-6. Next base: position 7,882 of record QILZ01000187.1, on the reverse strand, counting down.
AAGAAAATTGAGAAAGCGGAAGATCTGCTCGATGAAATTAAACCTTTTATGCCATTCGATATCGTAGTAATTGTTTTCGGTCCCTTTTTAAAGAACAGCATGGCGGATACGGATAGCACCGTATGGAGAAAAATGGCGGAACTTAACTACGTTCTTCCGGCAATGCTGATAACGTTCTGTTTACCGTCTATGGTTAAAAAAAAGTACGGCAGGTTTATACTTTTCGGAGGTACCGGTACGGAGATAATTCAGGGATACAAAACGACTTCTGCATACTCTGCTGTTAAAACTGCACTCGGAGTACTTGCTAAATCCGTCGCACTGGTCTTTAACGGCATTACATGCAATGTAATTGCGCCCGGATTTATTAAAACCGGTCAGTATAGTTCCGCTGATATCGAAAAGATCTCTGCTGATATTCCGGCAGGCAGATTCGGCGAACCCGGCGAGATTGCGGAGCTTGTCCGGTATCTTGTAAGTTCTTCAGGAGACTATATAAACGGGGCAATACTGCCGATACACGGAGGGATAAGATTCTAATATTTTTATAGAATTGTTTGACAAATCGTGGTAAACTTTATAATATATTAAAATGTGTATGGACTTCTTCTTCGGAGGAGCGAAAACCTATCATTTAAAGGGGCATCATGAATAATAATATTGTACCGGGTTTTGATGATGAGAAAGATGACAGTCTAAAAATAAGGTTACAGAAGGTTGATGATGTTGATGGGTGTCTTGTACTATATCTGACAGGATATATAGATACATATAATTCGAATTATTTTCAAAAGAGGGTTGCAAAGGCAATCGAAGCCGGGTTTATAAGATTGATTTTTCACTGCGGCAGCCTTAATTATGTTTCGAGTACGGGTATCGGGTCGTTTACAGCGTTTTTAAAAGCGGTAAAACCAAGAGGCGGAGATCTTGTGCTTCTCGAGATCCAGCCCAAGGTTTACGAGGTTTTTCAGCTTTTAGGATTTTCACAGTTTTTTAATATCAAGGAGAATTTAGAAGAGGCGATCGGTTTCTTCAGTCAGAAAAAAGAAGCCGGAAAAGAAGGCCCCTTTCCAAAGATATTCAAATGTCCCATCTGCGGTAAAAAACTTAAAGCTACTAAACCAGGACGTTTCCGGTGTTCGGAATGCAAAACAATTCTTGTCATAGATAATGCAGGGCAAGTTTTTCTTGGCTAAAAAAATGTATAACCTGTCTTTTATACAAATCATTTACAATAGGCTCAATAAACGTACGGTTAAGAGGGGTTTCTTAAGATGATCAGCAGGGATAAAATAGAAGGATACTTGTTAAAGCTGTCGCTTTTCTATGAGAACATCGGGGATAACAGCTGGCTCATCAGGGACGAAGAGAAAGGTCTTGATAATGTTGTTGTTATTGCAGCGGATCCTCTTGTTATTGTGCGTGTAAATGTAATGGATATTCCTGAAAACGCAAAGCGGTGTGAGGTTTTCGAGAAGCTCTTACGGCTTAATGCTTCGGATATGGTTCACGGTGCATATGCTTTGGAGGAAAACAGTATCATCATGATCGATACCCTGGAAGGCGAAACGATGGATATAGAGGAGCTTCAGGCGACTTTAGATGCCATCGGGTTGGCACTGGTTCAGCATTATAAGGTGCTTTCCGAATACAGGACAAAAAAACAGTAGGAGACCTTTAATGGGACTTTTTAGCAGATTTAAAAGGGCGGTAAAGGCAAATTTAAACGATATGATAAGCAAGGCGGAGAATCCCGAGAAGATGCTGCGTCAGCTTATAACGGAAATGAATGAGCAGCTTATAGAAGCGAAGAAACAGGTTGCCCAGGCGATTGCCGATGAGAAAAAGCTGGAAAGACAGATGCGTAAAAATAAAGCCCTTTCCATTGACTGGGAGCAGAAGGCTGTTCTTGCGGTAAAGGCCGACAGGGATGATCTTGCAAAAGAAGCACTTGTGCGAAAACAGGAGTACGGCGAGTACAATATTCAATACCAGACGGAATGGGAAGCCCAGCATGCTACCGTGGAGAAGCTGAAAGAATCGTTAAGACAGCTTCAGTTAAAAATTGATGAAGCACAGAGAAAGAAGAACCTTCTGATTGCCCGTGCCAAGAGAGCGGAGGCCCAGAAAAAGATTCAGCAGACTATGGGAAACATTGCCGGCACATCCGCCTTCGATGCATTCGACAGGATGGCCTCTAAGGTCGAACAGCTCGAACTGGAAGCTGAAGCGGCGGAAGAGGTGGGTAAATTGGGCGAAGCTTCCAGTGAAGAGGATAGTATAGAGAGGCAATTCGAGCAGCTGGAATCACCGGAATCCAGTCCTGATAAAATGCTGGAAGATTTGAAAAAAAAGATGACCGGATTAGAGGATAAATCTTCCTGAAAATAACCGTTAATCTCATCTGCAGTGATCTCTTAAGAATAGAAATAATAAAGTACGGATTTAAAGACAGCAAAGACTATGATATTATCGTATCCGGTAAAGTAATGTACGGAAACGGTATCGATCTGTATATATTGCCTGTTACTTCGATTCCGGAAAATGGTTTTGAGTATCCCTTTATTGCATACGGAAAGATTGAACTTCTTGGAATTGCCGTTATTAAAAGCTGTATGGATTACCTTCGCGAACCATGGGGAGTTCCGGAACTTATATTCAGAATGGGCAGGCTTAAGAGCTTTTTTAACTCAGAAGATGCAGACGGCGAATCGAAATGGAAGCTGAATAACTGCAGGCTCGAGTACAATGGGAGGGGAGTGGAAGTAACATATCCGGAAGGATGTATTCTTAAGGTACTTCTTTTTCATAAAGATGAGCTTGTCAGCCGGGAAGTACTGTTTTATTCACTGTGGGGTGAACTTCCGTCCGTTAAGAGCAGAGTAATCGATGTTCATATTTCCTCTATAAGAAGAAAAATACGGTATCTTAAGGAAGATGACAGCATTAATCCCATTCTTTCGGTAAGGGGTTACGGGTATCGCTTTAACGTTTAGTCTGCTATAGTAGATTATAACTTATTCGCATATTACAGCGGTACCGTAAACAAGAAGTTCAGCGGCAGCCTGCATAATCGAAGTCGTTGTAAATCTGACCGCAACCACTGCATTGGCGCCCTTCCTCTCTGCTTCCTCTGTCATTCTGTCAATAGCCTGCTCCCGTGCTTCGGCCATCATCTTTGTGTAATCTGTGATCTCACCGCCTACTATGTTTTTAAATGCAGCCATTATATCACGTCCGATATTACGTGATCTGATTGTGTTTCCTCTTACCAGGCCGAGTGTGTCTTTTATTACTTTCCCCGGAATTTTATCACTTGTTGTGAGGATCATCTTATTACTCCTTTATACCTGTCATCCTTACTTTCCCTGATTCTATCAGCAATACTTACACCGAGCAAGAGAATAAATCCGAAGGAGATACCGCCTATTATAAGTTTTAAAAGTAATTCAGTATCTGATGAAATAAAAAGTTGATATACGGCATATACCATGAGCACGAAATAGGATCCTATAAAGAATATTCTTCCCCCGATTCCCGTAATTTTTCTTAATACCTTTCTATGAAACGTCTGGTACCACTCCTCTGACGGCTCAGGAACAGCGGGATTATTAAGGTGTTTATGAAGTTTTAGCTGTTCCATATACTCTTTCCTGCATAGCGTGCAGACGGAAAGATGTTTAAACAGAGGCTGGATATCCTGTTCTGTCAGTTCATTATCTATTAGTGCACCTATCTTAAATTTTGCTTCTTCACATTTCATATTACTTAATCTCCTCTAATTCTAATATTTTTTCTTTTAATTTTTTTCTTGCATAATAGATTCTCGACATTATTGTACCTATCGGAACGGAAAGAGCATCTGCCATTTCCCTGTAACTGCAGTTGTTCCAGTATTTCAGTATAAGAATCTCTTTAAAACCATTGTTTAGGTTATCCATCGCACGGTATAGAATCTCTGTCCTGTAATTATTTTCGAGAATCCGTTCCGGAGCTTGAGATGAATCTGCAGCAAGCTGTTCAGGATCTGATAGTAAAACATTGTGCTTTTTTTTAAGCTGGTTAATGCAGACGTTTTTAATAATCCGGTAAAGATAGGGAAAAAAAGGCCTTGTCTCGTCAAAATATTTTATATGTCTGTATGCATTGATGAAAGCTGACTGGCAGGCATCTTCGGCGTCGTCGACATTCCGGAGAAAAAAGTATGCACTCCGGTATATCCGCTTTAAGTAGAGTACAGTCAGCCTGGAAAAGGCTTCCGTATTACCCTGTTTTGCAGCAGTTATTAGTTCTTTTTCCATTTCGATTAGTTATTACACCTGAAAGCTCTTTTTATTCAATAAATAACGGCAGATATTCCTTTACTTTATCGGCCAGCTTTTCAAAGGGGAAGGGTTTTGCAATATATTCGTCCGCTCCTGCATTCCGTGCGGCATTTTTTGTTTCCGGATCCGTTCTGGATGAAATCATCAGTATGGGGGTATCTTTATATTGCGGCATACTTCTTAAATGTCTGCATATTTCTATGCCATTTATGCCCGGGATTGCAACATCGAGAATAAAAAGGTCGAATTTCTGGTTCTGTGCTAATTGCAGACCTGCAGTTGGATCCAGGGTTGAGAGTACCGAGTACCCGGATTGTCCGAGATTAAACCTGAGAATGGTTCCAACGGATTTTTCATCATCTATAATAAGAATTTTCCTGTCCATATATTTGTTCTCAATAATAGTACCTGACTTGCCGCAAAGCAAGAAAAAAAGGGGTTTTATAAACCCCTTTTTTTAATATTTTAAAATCATAGGCTGTTAACCGAAGCTATCCGAAAAGTCTAAGAATAAGATTATTAAGTGCAATAAATGATGTAACAAAAACGATGGAGACCATGGACATTAGTTTTATAAGAATATTCAATGAAGGTCCGGAGGTGTCTTTGAATGGATCCCCTACCGTATCACCGACGATGGCCGCTTTATGCGCATCGGAACCTTTTCCCCCGAGATTCCCGTTTTCCACGTATTTTTTCGCATTATCCCATGCACCTCCGGAGTTTGCCATCATTATTGCAAGAACAAATCCCGTTGCAAGAGAACCTGCAAGAAGGGCGATAACGGTAACAGGGCCGAAAATAATGCCTACGGAAACCGGTGCAATTATAGCGAGAAGCGACGGGAGTACCATCTCCCGCTGAGCGCTTTTAGTGGAAATCAGTACACATGCTGCATAATCAGGCTTTTCCGTGCCCTGAAGTATTCCCTTTTTCTCACGGAATTGCCTTCTTACCTCTTTAACCATATCACCTGCCGCCCTGCCGACAGCGCGCATGGACATCGAAGAAAAAACAAACGGGAGAACTCCGCCTATGAGCAGACCGACAAGAATAAGGGGATTCATAAGATCGACGCTTAAGCTCACGTTCTGTATCTGTCCGCCTGCCGAACGGGTTATATGTAAAAGCCCGGTATAGAGATTCTCGAAAGTCTTGCTTACGGGGATATGATGCAGACCTTCTACTATTTTATTGCCATACTCGGCAAGCAATGCCAGGGCGGTCAGGGCAGCAGAACCTATTGCGAAACCTTTACCTGTAGCTGCAGTTGTATTGCCAAGAGCATCGAGTGCGTCCGTACGCTCACGCACAGCAGGGTCCAGATTCGCCATCTCTGCAATTCCGCCGGCATTATCTGCAACGGGTCCGTATGCATCGGTTGCCAGGGTTATACCGAGTGTGGAGAGCATTCCGACTGCAGCCATGCCTATGCCGTAAAGTCCGATACCGGGATTAACCCCTCCCCCTGAGATGAAAAAGGCAAATAGAGTTGCAAGAGCAACTGTTATGACCGGAACAAATGTCGATGCCATGCCGAGTGCAATTCCTCCGATGATGACCGTAGCAGGTCCTGTCTGGGTTTCATTGGCAAGCTCCTTTGTAGGTTTGTAGTTGTCCGATGTAAAATATTCGGTGGAAAAGCCGATAATATTTCCTGCAATTAAACCGACTATTACAGCGCCCCAGACACCTAAAAAACTTTTTCCTGCGGTAAAATAGATCAGGATAAACGAGAATACGGCTATCATGATAGTTGCTGCATATATGCCCCTCCGAAGAGCACCAAGAAGGACCTTCTGCGATACATCCCCTTTTGCGTGCACAAATACAGTGCCGAGTATGGATGACAGTACTCCGATTGTTGCGATAGAAACAGGAATCTGAATTGCCTGAAGAGCGGAAACATTGGGTAATTTTAAAGAGGCAATAGAACCTAAGGCCATGGTTGCTATTATCGATCCGACATAAGATTCATAGAGGTCTGCTCCCATCCCGGCAACATCGCCTACGTTATCGCCAACATTATCTGCAATAGTGGCCGGATTTCTCGGATCATCCTCCGGAATCCCGGCTTCTACTTTGCCCACGAGATCAGCACCCACATCAGCGGCTTTTGTAAAAATACCGCCGCCGAGACGTGCAAAAAGCGCCATGGATGATGCACCCATTCCGAATGTAATCATAATGGGCGGTATTTCTGCAATGTTTTTAATAAGGCCCATGGGCAGAAACACATATCTAAGCAGTGTCCACCAGATAGACAGGTCCAGTAAACCGAGGCCTACTACGACCATTCCCATTACTGTTCCGGAAGAAAACGCAACCCGGAGTCCGCCGTTTAATGTATCCTGCGCCGCACGTGCGGTTCTTGCGTTCGCTCTTGTCGATATAGACATTCCTATAAAGCCTGCAAGTCCGGAAAAGAATCCCCCGGTTATAAATGCAAAGGGGACAAAGGGGGAAAGAAGTTTTAGCCAGAATGATATAACCGCCAGCAGTATAAACAGAAAAACGAAAAACAGTGCAACTACTTTGTACTGTTGTTTCAGGTAGGCAATAGCTCCTTCCTGTATGGCACGGCTTATTGTCCGCATTATTTCCGATCCCGCATCCTTTTTAATGACACTGACTGCAAGGAAGAGAGCGAAAATAAGTGCAGCAAACGAACCGATCCAGGTTATCCACATCATATCATGGGAACCTTCGGCAGTTGAATCAGCAAAGATGCCTGTAATAGGAACAATGGAAAAGATGAGCACTATCAAAACCAGTTTGTATAATTTTTTCATCGAGCACCTATCCTCCTGTGGTGGGCTTATTATTATCAGGGGGAGTTTAAAATTAATAGCTATAATGGTCAATATGGGTTTTATGGGGTTTTTTAAAAATTAATACATTTTTTTAATAAGTATCGGGATCGATGTGTTAATTCGGTATAAAAAAACTATATATGTATAATTGCCGCCTTAAAATTATACTGCTTGAAATGAATACATGCCGATGCTATTATAAATTGCTGTGAAAAATAGCCTTATTCTTTTCCCGCTGTTTCTTTTTATTTTCATTATCACTGCGGTAGTTCTCGCGGCCTTGAATATATTTTATTTCTGGGGTTTTAATTATTCTTCCGCTACGGGGATTACAAAAGCAATAGTTCTGAAAAGTATTCCTTATAAGGTTTTTCAGATTTTAACTGCGAGTATATTAAATACCATCGTCCTTATATCATTCAGAATACTAAAAAAAACACCGGCGAGATTTATTTCATTCCTGATAATTCTATCCACTGCATATCTTGTCTTTATTTTCGGTGTTATGGGTACCCTGGAGATAGATAAGAAGATGGGTGAAAAGCGGCATCCGGTTTTTAGCCTGATTCCGGATAAATTAAACAGTTTTAAAAATTATGCGGTATATCCAATTCATGTGGATGGTGAAAAACTGCGGAATGTTGTTATTCTGGATTTAAGCAGCGGAAATAAGAAAAAGAATAAGATTATTTATTTAGCGAGGGCAACAGAGAAGTGGAACAGAGAATATATTAAGATAATAGA
>QILZ01000358.1 GCA_003233545.1 Spirochaetales bacterium | reverse complement strand
AGCATAAAGAGGAACTTTATTAACTGCATATCATCATTCCTTAAAAAGGACTTAAAAGGTGCAACTAAGTATATCGATGACCCCTTAAAAATACTGCGGCTGCAGACAGTTATAACGAAAAAAGAACTCGAGTCCACATTCGAAGGCTATTTCGATACCCTGGATTTTACAGGAATTACAACAGACAGGTTAATATACCCTGACAGTATTTTTTTAGTACGTTCCTTTAAATTCAAAAATCAGCTAGCGTTACCTGTTTATCTTCTGACGGTAAAAACAAAGATCGATCTTTCCGGTAAAATACCTTTCTGGACCCGGTACCAGGAATACTACTTTACAAAGGACGCGGGAATCTGGAAAATATTTGCAATATTCTAACATAGCTGAGTCTTTATTGCTTAAACGTGGCAGGCCATGTATTCCTTAGCAGCTGCAGCACCGGTATCCAGGGCTCTTTCATTTATCGGAATCAGTTTTTCCTTTCTGCCCGTTAGATATACCTTAAGGGATTTTTTTAACGTTTCAATTGAGACTGTTTTTTCCAGCTCGGCATATGCTCCCAACAGAATCAGATTTGTCACCTTTTCGTTCCCAAGCTCTTTGGCAATTGTCTGGGCATCTATTTTACACACCCTTACATCCTTCCTCTTAACATCCTGAGGTATAATTGTTTTATTCAATATTATTATACCGTTTTTTTTCATAAGCGGTTCAAACTTATTCAAAGAGGGAAGATTTAAGATAATAGCAGCCTGCGGAAAGGAAATAACCGGAGATGCAATTGCTTTATCAGAAACAATAACATCACAGTATGCAGTACCGCCCCGCATTTCCGGTCCATAAGACGGCAGAAAGGTAACAAATTTATCTTCTGTTTTTCCCGCTTCCGCGAGCAGCTCTCCGGCAAGCATAACACCCTGTCCCCCGAAACCCGAAATAACAACCTGTTTCTCCATGACTATGCCACCCCCTCATCTACTTTTAATTCCCCTATCGGGAAAACAGGAAGGACCTGTTTCCTTATTCTTTCCAGCGATTCTTCAGGCGTCATTTTCCAGTTTGTAGGACAGGAAGATATCAGTTCGACCAGAGAAAAACCAAGATTATTAACCTGAACTTTAAAAGCCTTTCTGATAAACTTCTTTGCCTGTATTATATGCTTCGCGTTGTCGAGCGATCCTCTCGCAATGTATGCAGGCCCGTCTATCGCTGCAAGCATTTCCGGAACCTTTAAAGGAAATCCGTTAGCATGCGCTTCCCGTCCGTACGGCGAAGTGGTCGTCACCTGGCCTAAGAGTGTGGTAGGTGCCATCTGACCGCCTGTCATCCCATAGTTACCGTTATTGACATAAATAACACATATCCGTTCTCCCCTTGCCGCGGCATGTATTGTTTCGGCAATACCTATAGATGCAAGGTCTCCGTCTCCCTGGTATGTTATAACAAAAGATTCCGGATGCGTGCGTTTTATTCCGGTTGCCATGGCACATGCCCTGCCGTGGGCAGCTTCGACAGCATCCGTGTCGATAAAATAGTAGCCGAAAACAGAACAGCCTACAGGCCAGACAATGACTGTTTTTTTTGTCAGCTGCATCTCATCGAGCAGTTCACCGATTATTCGATGTGCAACTCCATGAGGACAGCCAGGACAGTATGTTGTGGGCGTGTCTGTAATAGCCCCTGGAACTTTATATAATGTTTTCATTTTTCCCTCCTGCCAGCTTTTCCAGTTCGCCAAGCATTTCTTCAGCGCTCGGCACAATACCTCCGAGTCTTCCGTAATAATAAACAGGTTTTTTACCGTTTACAGACAACCGTACATCGAGAAGCATCTGTCCCTCGTTCATCTCGACATCGAAGAAAAATTTAACCTGTTCCGCCCTTTTCTCAAAAACCTTATCGGGAAAGGGCCAGACAGTAACAGGGCGGATTAAACCTGCTTTAATTCCTCTTTCCCGTGCCAAATCGACTACAGTCTTTGAAATTCTTGCAACGGTACCGAAAGCTGTAATTGCATACTCGGCATCATCCATCATATACTCTTCGCAGCATACTTCGCCGGATTTGATTTCCTTATATTTTTCCTGAAGTGCAATATCCATCTTCTCCAATCCTTCTGCAAGAATTTCGAGAGATGTTATTATATTCCGTTGTCCCCTTTCGCCCTGTCCTACAGTCGCCCAAACCGGGACTTTATTATTTTTTACATCCACCCACTCACGAAACTCGACAGGTTCCATCATCTGCCCCATTAATCCATCCATAAGCATTACAACCATTATTCTATACTTATCCGCCAGTTCGAAGGCCTTAAACATAATATCTGCCGCTTCCTGAACCGTATGCGGAGCAATAACGATAGAATGATAATCACCATGTCCTCCGCCTTTCGTTGCCTGATTGTAATCCGCCTGTGCAGGTGCAATATCACCCAATCCCGGTCCGCCCCTCATTACATTCACAACGACACAGGGAACATTGGAATTAGCTATATAACTGAACCCTTCCTGCATCAAACTTATTCCGGGGCTGGAAGAAGTAGTTATAACCCGTGTTCCCGTGCATGCTGCCCCATAAACCATATTTATTGCCGCCACTTCACTCTCTGCCTGAAGAAATACTCTTCCCACCTGCGGCATTCTCCGTGAAAAATATTCCGGTGTCTCATTCTGCGGGGTAATAGGATAGCCGAAAAAAGCCATACATCCCGCTCGAATGGCAGCTTCGGCTATTGCCTCGGCACCTTTCATAAGAACCTTTTCACCCATATTTGCCTCCTATACCTTTGCCTTAACAGGACGCCTTATCTCTACAATTGCTGCATCCGGGCAGATTAAATAACAGAATCCACAGGATATACATGCCTCATTGTCAAATAATTCAACAGGGCGGTATCCCTTAGGATTCAGCCTATCAGAAATACGAAGTACCTTTTCAGGACATATTTCCACACACAAATTACAGCTCTTACACCGTTCATCGTTAATTATTACCCTGGTTTCCATGAATACTCCTTACAAAAGGATGATTTTAAAAACTGCTCTTCCTATTACTACTTCCACTTAATTCCGGAAGAGGTTTAATAAACAGTTCAAGAAGCAGAGCAGGAACAGGTACACCATCGATCACATCCTCATGGTTTTTATCTGCACAGACGAATGCAATAGGTATATCCGTCTTCCCGGATACCTCTTTTAAGATATCATAACCTTCCATTACGATTTTACCGGTTGTTTCCCACCTGAGATTCGTATTTAGAATAAAATGAGTAACCTTAAGGCGTGATGCATGTTCAACCGCTTTTAAAGATTCGATAATCTCATCTTCCGTTGAAGTTTCCGGTCTTTTACTATTAATAACAAAGTAAAAATTATAACTGCAGCTTTCTATAATATTTCGAAACTGGGCTATCGACCCGGCACCATAAGGGTCTCCTCCGATATCGAGAATCTTAACCGCTCCTTTTTCCATCAAACTGCCGATTATATACGGCGGATAAATCGGAAGATCCAGAGTCCGTGTGATATCGGGCGGGGATACAATCGATAAATTATAACTGTTTATCTGTTTTTTAATATCCCGTATTCTAACATACGGCTTAACCATATCCATATCGAAAAGAACACTATTGATTTTCTGCTGTTTCATTTTTATTGCAAGATTAACAGCTACTTCCGTTTTCCCCGAGCCTATCCTGCCTCCGAAAATTAAAAATTCTTTTCCGGCAAGGCTGCTTATATTAATTTTTTCTAATTCTTCCACTATCAGATCCTGTTGTTTCTTCTATATCTGCCCGGATTGCCTGTTAAGAAATTGCGCTGTTATAAAAAATAAAAAGGACAGGAAAGTATTCAAAAGAGATGATCCTTAATTAGTATGATATTGCGTTAGTATAAAATAATAATTTACTGTTGTCAAGTTTACGATTATAAAGGGCGGGATTTTAATATCGGCTGTTCCCTGTATTCTTAAAATTTTAAAGGAGCATAGTACCCGCTCTCGTCGCGTCCGCTTTTTTTCTGAACGGTTACCTCGGAGGTAAGTTTTATATATTTACGCCCGAAATCGGATTCCGAATGCGAAGTAAATGATAATGTATATACCGGTGCTGCCTTATGGGCAATATCGTCTGTAATATTCTTAATTCCGCCGGGTGAAAGCAGAGAGTAAGCCTTGCCCCCCGTCTGTTTTGTAATAAACCGCAGTTCTTTATCCGGCTTATTTTTATCGAGAGATACCGTATAAAAATCTATAAAATTATTCATAAGATAATTCGACAATTCGATCAGCGAGTAATCATTAAACGACCTATTGTTAAATACACCTCTGCCAAGATAGATTACCGATTTTCTTCCCTCCCTTGGAATTAAATCAGCTGCAGCAATTTTTAAACCTTTATCAAAATGCCATGAACGGGAAGTTGCGGTTTTTGTTGCCGCTTCTATTAACTTGAGTTTGTCAGCTCCCATTTTGCTCTCTATTGCAGGATTCTCTCCCGTAGAAACGACTTCAATTTTCCCCCGTCCATCCATAGCATCATAAATATCGGTAATAGCTTCCCGAAGGGGCTCTGATAAATTATCCATGCCAGGTGCTTTTTCTATCAGTAATACTATATTTAAGGGCTGCGGTTCAGTATTGGTTTTTACAATAGACAGATTATCCACCGGCGTATATGATTCCGTTACAATAAAATTATCATTGGTAAGACCTACAATAGGCTTTCCGTACCTGTTCCGAACGGACACATCCATTATTACCTCCGGAAAGTTTATCGCATTGACTTTTTCGATATTTACAGAAAAACTATTATAAAGTGAGCTCATATCCGTTAAAACAAACATCCTGTTTCCGCTAAAGTCGGTAGTAAAGATATTGCCATTGGCGGTTAAAGATATTCCGGCGAGTCTTACTGCGTATGATTCTGTATCGCCCAGGATTTTCCATGTATCATTTTCAAGTTTATATTCAAGCACTCTGTTCGCATCGGTAACAAGCAGTTTATCTTCATTTTCCATATAAATTCCTTCAGGATCTTTAAGAAATCCTTTTCCGAACTGCCTTAACAAATTACCGCTTAAATCGAATACTGAAATATCCTTTTTTAATCTGTCTGCTACAAAAACCTCATTTCCATTGACCGCAATTCCCGTAGGTCCCGACAGCCCTTTAGAAAAAGAAAGAATAAATTGGCCGTCCAGATCATATTTGTTAATTCTTCCATTTCCCCAATCACTAACATAAATGTATCCCTTCCCGTCGACTGCAAGATACTGCGGGCCTAAAAGTTCTCCGGGACCAGTGCCTGTTGCACCGAATGTTTTAATCTTTTTCCCGTTCAATTTATACTTTACTATACTGTTTCTCTCATATTCGGAAATATAGAGAAATCCATTATTTTCAAGAATATCAAAGGGATGATCGAACCCTTCTATACCGCCTCTTAATATACCGGTTATTCTATTATTGATATCGATTTTAAGTATTTCATTGCTGCCGAAACAGGCAATATATTCCGTACCGTCTTTCGCGGAATAAACTCCGGCAGGCTTTTTAAAGGGATAATATCCGGGCTGGGATGCATCTATCTTATCGGAGATTACATAACGGACCTTTCCGGTTAACTCTTTCCCGAGGCCCCTCCTGAAAACTATACTATCTACCTTCTGCTGTAATAATGAATTACCCGGTCCTTCCTTTAAAATATCATTCCATAGATTAAGCGCCTGCTCCACATAACCGGATTTGTAGTAGGCTTTTGCCAGCCATGTCCGGGTCAGCAGATTATTCCTTTTAATATTAAGTGATTTTTCAAAAGAAAGAATAGCCTTGTTAAAATATCCGGAATTATACGCCCTTATGCCCCATCGAAACTCTCCTTCCGCTTTTACCGCAGCCATATCGATCGTATCCGAAAAAATATAATTCCCGATCAGAAGGTACAGTATAATGAATATAGTCTTTTTTACAGGCACAGAGAAATTATACACAAATCAGGCGAATGTATCTACCGTATGATCTTTTGAATTATGATCTGCAGAAAGATTTACTTTACCCCTTATGCCCAGATAAAGAATGGATTTTATATCCTTAGCTTTTATTACAGGAAGAGTGTTATTCTGAATATTATTAGTTATATTATTTATTACTGTATTTTCAACCATCATTTTTCAACTCCATTTTAAGTTTCGACTCATAAGGCAGTGAAAATTAGTCTTTTTTTGCAAGAACGGCTTTCATATGTTTTACTATATCTTTGTTTCCGGGTAGAATATCCAGCGCTTTACGCAGATATGATTTCGCTTCCGATATCCTTCCCTTCTTATACAATACCCATCCCAGGGAATCCAGGTATGCAGAGTTTCCGGGGTTTTTGTTTACAGCCAACCGGCAGAGCCTTAATGCCTTATCCATATCCCTATCCTGTTCCGTAAGAATATACCCGAGAGAATTTTGTGCATTAGAATTGTCGGGATCGATTTCCAGGGATTTCTTAAGGAAAGATATGCTTTCGTCGATTTTTCCCTGAGAAAAAAGCACATAGCCGATTGCAGAATAAATCTGCGACGATTCAATTCCCGACTCGAGTACCTTCCTGAATTCATATTCGGCAAGCTGATATCTGCCGGTAATTGAATATATGTACCCGAGTACCATCCTGCTCTGAAAAATATGTAAAAAACTAAACTCCGACTGGACAACCTGTTCGAGGTACAGAAGAGCATCATCATAATTCCCAAGCTGGGTCAGGCACAAACCGATATAGTACATTACTTCTACGTTAAGATTTTCTTTATCTTCGATCATCTTAAATTCGTTAAGAGCTTTATCGTACTGTTTAAGATTGTATAATTTTATTCCTCTCTCCAGCTCTCTTTTCATTATTTTCCTTAATTTAAGTATTAAAAGAATAAGAAAAAACGTCTCTATACTTTTTTTCTATTTTTTCATTTGCCGGATGAATTAAGATAGGAGAAATTGATATTCTGCCTTTAGATACCGCATAACTGTCCGTCCCAGCCTCTTTTCTTGATGTAGGTGCTTCCCCCCCTAAAAAACAGTACAGATTACCATTCGGTGCTTTATACTTTTCCAGCGTGTCTTTGTATATCCGTAATCCCGGATATGTAATTTCCACCCGGCTGAATTTTTCTATTCTGTCAGGAAAATTTATATTAACAAAATGATCATCCGACCACAATTTAACAAAAAGTTCAATATTCTCAGACAGGAACCTTGCAGGATATTCGAAATAAAACGGAGGCTGATATGAATTGATAGATACCGCAATGGAAGGTTTTCCCATCAGAGCACCCTGCCGTGCAGCTGCAGCTGTTCCGGAATATGTTATATCCGTACCGAGGTTCGGCCCCTTATTTATCCCGGAGATCACCAGATCTATTTTAACAGGAAGAAGACCTAAAAAGGACAGAATAACACAATCCACAGGTGTTCCTCCGCAGGCATATTCCCTGTCACCGACTTTATGTATTTTTGTAGGTTCTCTTAAAGTTATCGAATGTGAACTTCCGCTTCTTTCACCATCCGGGGCAACAATCCAGACTTCATGCTCCGCACTCAATTTTTCAGCCAGGGCTTTTAATCCTTTACTGAATATCCCGTCATCATTCGTAAGAAGTATTTTCACTTTTTAACGACCTCTGCTCCATCGGTTGGTTCCGATATATAGATTTCCGGTGTAAATCCGAATATTCTTTCGTACTGCTGAATTCTTTTCTCATAAACGGGTATGGATTTTTCTTCGATAAGCGTTACGGTACACCCTCCGAACCCGGCTCCGGTCATCCTGGAACCATAAACCCCCTCTGTTTCCCATGCTCTTTTTACAAGCCAGTCCAGCTCGGGACAGGAAACTTCGTATAGATCCCGCAAACTCTCATGCGACCTGTTCATTAGTTTACCAAACATGACAAGGTCTCCGCGTTTAACAGCTTCTTCCGATTTCAGCACCCGCTGATTTTCCTCCACAACGTGAATACATTTTTTTCTCGTTACTTCGGGAAGCATACCCATAATATCCCCCAGATCCGACAGATTATAATCCCTTAACGCAGAACCGCGTTTTCTTTCCTTAAGAACCTCGAGGCACCGTTCGCAGTCTTTTTTTCTGTCATTATACTCGGATTCCACCAATCCTCTCGGAACATTCGAATTGGTAATCAGTACCTTTACATGTTTAAAATTAAACGGAACATACCTGTACTTTAAGGTTCGCGTATCGAGAAACATGGCATTACCTTTTTTCCCCAGTATCGATATAAATTGATCCATTATTCCACAGTGAACGCCGACAAACTTATTTTCAGCTTCCTGTGCATAGTTAGCCATTTCAATTTTACTCATTTCCAGATTAAAAACGTTCTTTAAGGCAAAAGCAGTCGCAACTTCTAAAGCGGCAGAGGAAGACAACCCCGCACCTTCCGGGATATTTCCCGTTATTGTCGTATTTATGCCTCCTATTTCGTAACCCCTGTTATTAAATACATTTAATACGCCTTTGCAGTAATTCGCCCACCTATCCTCTTTTTTATAGCGAAGATTCTGAAGATTTATGCGCTTCCTGTCCTCATGATCGATAGAGTAAAACCTGACATACGAATCTTTTCTTTTCGAAACAGCAACCCAGATATATTTCTCGATAGCCATCGGAAAAACATAGCCATCATTATAATCTGTATGGTCGCCTATAAGATTTACACGGCCCGGCGCTCTTACAATTAACAAGGGTTCCTCACCGTATTCTTTTTTATGAGCCTGTACTATATATTCCATTAATATTCTCCAAATCCATGGCAAAAATTAGTAAATTATTTTAATAGAAATTTTAAAAGAATTCAATAAAAAGCTGTTAAAGTGTCGAAAAGATAAATAACATTATTAAGGATAAAAAAACATGGAAAAAAGAGAATCATACCTCCAGTACGGAAGAGAAATCATCTTTGAACCCGGCTCGGTTATTTATAAATCCGGCAGCCGCCCGTCTAAAAATGCAATTCTTTACATAGTAGCCGGGCTTGTAAAAATTGAGGTAGGCTTAAAAGATGGTACCAAATTTCCTCTCTATCTTCAGCCTGATAATGTTTTCGGTATTGTCGAACCTCTTTCGGAATGTGCAAGGCTTACAAATGCCTTTTCCATGGAAAAATCATTACTGTATGCATGGGATATAGAAGATTTCTATCTTGCCTCTTCGATATCCTGGGAATTAACATATATTTCCATAACCGGACTTACCCGTTTCTTACGAATACTAAATGCGGAATTCGGTGAAAAACTGGGGCTTATTAAGGAAAGAACAATATGAGTGACAGGTATAATGATATTATGAAAATTGCCTTTCAGGCAGAAGATGGTATCGATGAAGAAATAATTAAAAAGTTCGGCCGGGTCTATACGGATAAGCAGGTTTTAATTAAAGAAGGGGAAATCCAGCAAAAGATTTTCTGGATACAAAAAGGAAATGTTTATATTACACGAAAAATGGGTACCAAGTACAAGGTATTGACAACTCTCGGTGAAGGAGAAATCATAGGAGAAATGAGTTTTTTTGATAAATCCGTACGGTCTGCGACTGTTATCGCAAAAGGTAAAGTTGAGGTATTAATTTTTTCAAAAGAAGACTTTGCAGATATTTTTTCAGCAAGCCCTGAGTGGACCAAAAGGTTTTTTATTTCGTTATCTCATAGAATAAAAACAATGATAGAAAAGCTGAATCTTATTTAAATCTCCTGCATATCCATTATTTTAATATCAGACTCGATTAAACTGTTTACTTCTTCCGTACTATTGGGAAAAATTAAAAAAGGCCGCTCATAATTGCTTTGATTCTGAGAAGATACAACGGCCACTCCTCTGTCCGTCAGTACAACACCACCTGTGGGATATCTTCCCATGGCATTTAAGAAGGATCTGAATAATCCTCTGTCGAACTGGCCTTCTTCGTTGATCTTTAATAACAGGGCAATCGCCTGCGAAGGTGTCAGCAGAGATTTATAGCTGCGCCGCCGTATAAGAGCATCATAGACATCACATACGGCAATCAGTCTTCCTGAAAATGATATATTCTGACCCTTCTTGCCCTTAAGAT
>QILZ01000244.1 GCA_003233545.1 Spirochaetales bacterium | reverse complement strand
CCCCGTCGTCGAAGCTGTATGTATAATTGTATGTATCATCTGTTTTCCGGTTTAAAAACAGATGAAGCTCGATATCGGAGAGATCGTTCTCTAAATATACAGGTATGGAAAATTCCTTCTGCAGTATTTCCCTTACAGGAACACCATTCCAGTTAAGTATGGTCAACTGCAAAAGAACACCCTTTTCGGAATCTACATGCCCGCTTACTCCTATGCCGATTCCGAGTATTTTCCGCTTAAAAGATTTTCCATTTCCGGTTTTCGTCCTCCGGATGATTCTTCTTTTCCCATTTCTTTTACAAGCCCCGAAGCTAACAGGTTTTCAACAAGAAGGGAGCACGTTGATTTGCTTAAACCTGTCAGCCGGGCGATTTTTGACCGGGAGACCGGACCGTAATTTTTTACGGCTTCCAGGATAACGCCGAGATTGAGATTTTAATAGTACCCGAACTTTTCAGCAGCTTCATAAAGGGCAAGTACATTTATAAGGGGGGAATTGTCCTGGAGCAGATGCGTTGGTGAAAGAGCGAAGCCTCCGCCGGGCTTCATGATATTTAAGATTTTTTTTAAATCCTCTGATCCTCTGCAGTTTCACCCGCTGTTCCGTTTGCAACAGCTCCTGCAGTCGAAATACACCCGTGAAAAGACAATCTTGCGCCGTATTTATTCTTTAAATATTCCGGTTCCATGTTTTTAGCTTCCGGCTGCAGGGTATCTACGGCCGTTATTCCTATTTCGAGCAAATCCTCGAAAGCCCAGCTGCTGGATCCGCAGGAATGCTGCATAACGGGAATACCATAATTTTTCGCAAGGTCTGCATACTTTTTATGATGCGGTTTAAGATGTTTTCGGTACAATTCGGGATTAATCAACGGGCCTTCCTGAGTTCCCAAATCTTCCCCTATCCAGATCATATCGACTGCTCCGTCTGCTTCTTCTAAAACACGGTCCATTATCTCCAGCTCGATTTTCTCACGCTGTTTTATATACCATAAAAGTTCGGGATTATCACTTACAAGACCTATCAATACATCCTCCATGGAAAAAAGGAATCCTGTATTGTTCATAACGTCGGCAAGGCCGGGATTCCCGTAAAGAAGAAAGTAGTCTTTCCACTTCCGGCATTGAATTTTAACCTGCGAATAATCAAAATCATCCGGCGAAGGCAGCGGCCATTTATGAATCTCTTCCGATCCCATCCCTTTTAAAGGAAAATCACAGTAATCCCAGTACCCATTTCCGTTACTATATTCTATCCGGCGTGTCCGCGCTCCCCAGATATCCACACGGCGTTCCGGTATATCGGCAAACAGTTTGGGGCCTGTATACGGAACAGAAACTTCCCTGAAATCAATACCGAGAATTTCAAGAAGCCCTTCCGTATCATCTGCCTCCAGCTTAAAATATTTCTTTAATTTTAAATCGATTCCGGAATTTGCCATATAATTACGCGGCACCCGGTCCGGTTCCAGATGTGCAAATGCAGTCTTTACTCTTTCTTTCGAAATCATTTTCTTACGCATAACTTTCTCCGGTTTAATCAAGTATCCGGTGGATAAATAATCTTATAATTTAACTCAGCCGGTGCCCGGACATCGATATGCATTCTTCCTTTCTTTATCTCCCAATCGACATATATATTACCGGAAGGAGCAGGCACATATCCGGAAGCACGGGTTAAACCGCACGGTTCCGGCTTAACTATAAATTCCTTAAATCCCGGCTTAAGCGGCTTAACACCAAGAATATACGCACCAATAAAATAAACAGGAGCTGCAGACCACCCATGGCAATGGCTGCGCGTTAAACGGTTACTTTCCCAGCCTTTAAAAGTTTCCCAGCACGTAGTAGCACCATACTGCAGCATTTCACCCCATTTTTCCTTTATCAGCTTGAATATTCTTTCATAATTACCCGATTCCGCCAGGGCTTCAAAGTAAAAAAAATAAGAAAAAGGAGACCCGGGTTTTATAAAACTTTCCGGCGGGTTGTTAAGATGTTTTTCCACACTTTTCTTTCTCGATCCTTCTGCGCAGCCGCAGAGATACACAATTATATTTGTCTGCAGGCTGATAACATCGGAAACTTTTCCGTTTTTATGTATACTGTCAAAAAAGGCTTCTCTTTTACCATCCCAGAGATTATTATTGACAGCTCTTTTAATTCTTTCTGCCAACAGGCTGAATTCCCTTTCTTTTTCGCTATCCCCGTTTACAGAAGCAATATACGATGCAGCCCCTAAACTCTCCACGAAAAGTGCGTTTAAATGAGTTATAACACCGTCTATGGGCGTATCCATATCCGCCCAGTCAAACATATTCCATGCATGTATATTTAAAAGATCATCTTTTAACTTACCCTTTAACTCATCGATGACCTGCAGAATATAGGGATACAGATATTGTAATTCTTTAATATCGCCCGTAAAAAGATAGTATTCCTTTACGGAAATCATCCATAGAAAAATCCATGCGGTTAGAATTGCAGGATTACCTGTCGGAACCTGACATTCCGGCAGATACGACCGTTTAAGAGATTGAACGGTTAAACGGTTAAAACGCCTGGTTAACTCGTAATTCCCGAAAACGTAATAATTAAAAAGGGCCTCCAGCCTTGCATCGCCGATCCAGAGAGCCTGTTCGTAAGCGGGGCAGTCAACATATACATCCTCCATACATAAATGAAGCGTCCTTCGGGATATTTCCCAGATATCATTAAGTTCGATATCCGAAGACGAAAACCTTTTAACAGGCTCAACAGGATAAAGTCTCTGAACAGCCTTGAGCGAATTAATCTTTACCGTTTTATTAAAATTGCGAAAAGTCAATATGGAATAACGAAAACCTTTACGATTCTTAACCTGGTATGATTGTCTGCCCTCTTTTGCGATATAGCGGACAGCACTGTTAATATCCATAGGGTACTCGATTATTCCGTTATGTATGCTTTCTATAAACTCGATATCTATGATTACTCCTTTCGGAGCTGTAATTTCAAAATATAAAAAGCCCGATATCCCGACCCCGAAATCCACTATTAGTTCCGCATTTAGGCTATCTTCGGGAAACAATACTACAGTCTCATCTTCCGTAATTTTATACCCGGCCTTTTTTACCGGCTTTCGATACTCGGCAAGAAACCGGGGGTTATCATATATTATATATTTATTAAGTACGGGTCTTAGAAGACTGCGGTTGTTTCTTAGAAACCTCTCCAAAGCTCCTGCAGCGGCATTACTCCGGACTTTGTTATATACAGGATTCTTAAAGTTAAGAGGCTTATCGATTGCCATTATATTTATAATATTGCCGTATTCCATGGGCCCGATTACCGCAAAATCGTTATCATCTTTTAAAAACGGGATACTGAATTTCAGTTTTTCTTCCAGCAGAAATTGATAACTGATATCGAGGGTCTGGAAATATCCGCTTATGTCGAAAAGGCAGATGTTGCTGCCCTTTTTAAAATGAAGTTCAACTTCGTTTACGGCATTAAAAGTATACTGCTCTCCGTTAAACCACAATCTTCCGGACAATTTGCTTGCCTTTTTTTCGAGCAGTTTTATGGTCCCTTTAGTATCTATTAAGGAAATCATATTGGTAAGCAGATAACCCAATACTCTCTTATCCCTGTTATCGAAATTGGTTTCGGACAGGGTCCTGCCCATATTTATCGTTACATTATAACCTGTCTGCTTTATAAAATTGCAGGAATATATTTTTTTAACCGTATATTCCTCTGTTTTGTATCTTTTATAATCCCATTTTTTCAAAGCAATCCATGGAGATACATTATGCCGGCCGATTACTTTTGCACTGCTCCATGAAGAATCATCGAATTCTTTCTTGTGCCAATTATCAGGGAATTTTCCTGCATCATAAATTTCGACCCAGGGCTGTGCTATATTTATTCTAACCGTCTTTTCCGAAAACCCGGTGTGCTTATGTGTTTTCCATGTTTCATCGGTATTTATTAATCCAATAAGTTCATTTTCATGAAAAATACTCAACTGGAACAGCAGACCGCCTCTTCCCTGAACATACTGGGATGTGGAAGTACCGTAATGGGTTACAAGAACTGCGACCGTGTTTTTACCTTCGGATAAATACTCTGCCGTGTTATCATAAGAATCGTATATCTGCTCGAAGGGCCAGCTCCGCGGGGGCCCTGAATCGATAAGATTACCGTTTATGTATAATGTGTACCTCGAGTCGGCTGTAATCCGAAGATAGGCCCTGTTAAACTTATCCCTGATAAAAAATGATTTTCGAAAACATAACCAGTAATTTTCCGGTTTCTCTTCTCCGTAATCCCAGATCCAGTTTGCTGCCCAGTTCATTTTTGCCTTTCCTGACTTTTCACGCCTTTATACACGGCGTTCTTCTATAACGTGTATATGTATATTTCATAAGTATAAATGGCCCTCTTTCGCAACGGTTTCATAAAGAGCCTTTATATTTTCTATGGGTGTACCCGGTTGTATATTATGACATGGTGCACAGATATACCCTCCTCCTCTGCCCAATATTTTCAGGTTATCTCTGACTTCTTCTCTTACTTCCTCCGGAGATCCGAAGGGAATGATCTTTTGATTCTCTACTGCTCCATGAAACACGACCCTGCTTCCGAGTTCTTTTTTTAATTTCTCCCTTTCCATCCCGGGGCATCTGTACTGAATAGGATTAATCACATCCGCACCTAATGTTACCATTTGTTCCAATATATCGAATGCCGACCCGTCAGAGTGATAAAAAACCTTTTTCCCATAACCTTTTATCAGCTTTATAAGCCTGGAATATGGTTCGAGAAAGAATTCCTTCCACTTATCGAGAGGTAATATAGGCCTGTCCTGCATTCCCATATCATCGGAAAGATATACGATATCGATTAAATCACCGCATATTTCAAAAGCTTTTTCAATATATGAAATTTCAAAATCTAAGATTATTTCAATTAACCTGTGTGCAAAGGAAGGTGCAAGATAAAGGTCCATTAAAGATTCATCCAGAGGTTTCAACTTACAGTAGTGCTCGAATATCGATATAAAAGAGAGCATTCGTGCCCATTGTTTATTCTTGTTACAGTCACTGCAGAGTGTATCAAACGAAAAATCCGAAAGATCCGGCCACTTGTACCGGGCTAAAATTTTTTCATCCTGAGATCCTTTTAACGGGTAGGTTACAACCTCCGTATATGAGCCTTTTCCGAATGAGACCTCTTTCAGTGCAGAGCCCCACATGTTTTTTTTGTCCTTAAGATCTCCTGTCCATACGGCTTCTATCCATGCAATTTTATCGATCCCGAGAATTCCATAGACCTCGTTCTGATCCTTAACGGAAAAGTGCTTCATCAATAAATCCAATACTTCCGGAGTATACCAGATGTCTGAGGGGATTCTGTCCACGGGTTTTCTGTCTATGATGTTTAAGATACGCATCCGTGATGTCATATAATCTCCTTAACCAACGGCATTTTTACTATTCCTTTAGTGAACCGGTAACCAGCCCGGCGATAATTTGATCGGAAAAAATAAAAAAAATAATAATAATCGGAACAAGTGCAATAGAAGCAGCGGCAAAAACATAATTCCAGTATGCAAGAAAGTTGCTTAAATAGTGATAAATACCTAAAGTTACCGTTCTGATGGATCTCTTTGTTAAAAAAACAAGAGGCAGATAGAAATCGTTCCATATCTGCACAAAACTGATCAATGCAACGGTAAAGATTACAGGCCTGGAAAGGGGCATCATTATCTGGCTGAAAATACGGAATTCCCCTGCACCATCCATCAATGCACTTTCGTGCAGTGCCTTGGGAAGATCCCGGAAGAATTGGGAAAAAATAAAAACCGGGAAGGCTAAATTTGCCGTATAGAGAAGTATCATACCCGAATAAGTATTTAAAAGATGCATATTGCGGAGAATAATAAAAATCGGGAGTATGGCTATC
This sequence comes from Spirochaetales bacterium, assembly GCA_003233545.1. Lineage (GTDB taxonomy): Bacteria > Spirochaetota > Spirochaetia > SZUA-6 > SZUA-6 > SZUA-6. Next base: position 9,807 of record QILZ01000244.1, on the reverse strand, counting down.
TGTATTGGAAACATAAGACCCAGCAGAAAGTACATTTCCACTATACTTTTGCCCTTAAATTTATACCTTGCAATACCATAGGCCGCCATGGAAGAAACCGCTAAAAGTGAAATAATAGACAGGCTTGTTATAACAATGCTGTTGTAGAAATAACGTATAAAATCATCTGTAATTAAAACCTTGTAGTAATTCCCCAGGGTAAAACTTTTTGGAAATCCGAAAGTATTATAAACAAGATCCATCTTTGTTTTAAAAGAGGATAGAATAAGATTCCCGATCAGGAAAATCGCGATCAGGCAGTAGAGTGCCAATAGAATAGTTGCTGCCCAGCCCAATGGACCCTGTTTTTTCTTTATCCTCATTTTTCTTCCTTAATCCCTGTGAAGAATCTTTTTTAACAGTGTATTCTGCAAAATGGCGATAAATAAAATTATCGAAAAGGCAACAACACTGATAGAGGCCCCGAAACCTATTGCGGTCTGACCGTAATATGAATCTCCGAAGGTATACCGGTAGAAAAAAAGATTTATAAAATCCATGGCTCCATCCAGACCGCCTGTCGGACCTCCTATAATGTATGGCAAATCAAATTGAGTAAGAGCATAAATAGAACTTAAAATTATTACATTAATCAGGGCGGGTTTTAAGAAAGGGAGAATAATTCTCCAGAAGCGGACCCATTCATTTGCCCCGTCGATAATACTTGCCTCTACCACTTCTTCGGGAATCCCTTTCATATTGGCAAGTATAATTACCATTCCCACTCCTATACCCTGCCATCCGATTACTCCCGTTAATAAATAAAAAGCCTTTTTCGGATCACCGAACCAGGAGCTTGTTAAAGAAGTCAGATGCAAGCTTTCGAGGAAAGTATTTAAGAACCCGATATTCGGATCGAAGACCAGCAGAGAAAAGAATCCCACGATAGTGGAACTGATTACAAAGGGGAGAAAAATAACAAGTTTAAAAAATGAGTACCCCCTGATCTTTTTATGAATCAAATATGCCAGAAGTATCTGCACAGGTATAAAGACAAACAGGGCTATAGCCATATAGACAAAATTATTTTTTATGGCATTTTTAAAGACAGGTGCTATCTGCGAATCAAAAAATATCTTTTTAAAGTTACCTAAACCTATAAAAACCTTCGGTCCGATACCTGCCCATGAAAAAAAACTATAATATACAGCGAAAAACAGGGGAATAATCATGAAAACCGTATATATCGTAAAACCCGGTAAAATAAATAAAATATAACTCTTCTTACTCTGCATAATTTGTCGGTATCACTCTTTTTATTATTACTGTAACTACGATAACAGGGATTGCCTGTTAAATTATCGACAATCCCTGTTTAATATAAAAAACCCGGTTGATTATTTTAGTTTACATTCCCGGATAATTCATCATACTGTCCAGAGTATCTGCAAATTTTTCAGGATTAACTCCTCCGGAGAGCAGTTTGATGTCATTCTCTTCCCAATACTTCGTAGGAGATTGTCCCGGCTTATGGTTAAGAACCATTATATTGTAAAAGCTCTCCAATTCCATATCATGAACCGCGATCTCATTTGCCAGCTTATTGGTGGAAACAATACCTTTAAGACCGGGAATCGCTCCCAATTTACTTACCCATATCTGCTGTGATTCTTTTGTCACGAGGTATTGAGCAAGACGAACCGCCTCTTTCGGGTGTTTTGTTTTGGAATAAACGGAAAAGCCGGCTGCGTATGTCAAAACCATCGGTTTGCGTCCATTGGATGTCGGCATCTGGAAAGCACCTATATTCATTTCCGGATTGTTTTTCTTAAGTGTATTGGCAATCCATGAACCTCCGACTGTCATGGCAGCCTTGCCCTTTGTAAAGGCGAGATACTGACCGGCTTCATCTACACCCATGTAAAACTTTCCGTAATAACCTGATTTCCCCCACTCTATCATCTTTTTCATGGCATCCACTACCCTGGGATCGTTAAACCTTGCCTTCCCCTCAGCAGCTTCCTGAATCCAGTCCGGATGTGTAGCGGCAAGAATAGGTTCGAATAGAAACAGGATATTCCAGTTAAAACGTCCTGCAAGGCTTATCGGAATGTATCCCGCTTTTTTTATAACAGGCAGCATATTTTCAAATTCACCAAAATCAGACGGTACCTTCCATCCCATTTTCTTAAAAAGATCCTTATTGTAATAAACCGCGCGGGTATCTACGGTTGCCGCCGGCGTCTGATATACTTTCCCATTGTAAGTGACTTTCGCCCTCGACATCTCTGAATAATTCGAAATATCAAGATACTTTGTAAGATCCATAAGCGCACCCATACTCACAAGATTTTTCATATCATTTGTTGCCGTACCATGCTGCCAGAAAAGATCCGGGGCATCTCCTGCCTGGATACTCGTAGTAAGCAGAGACATGTAATCGGATGGTGTTTTTATCTCGTAAACCACTTTTATATCCGGATTTTTAGCCATAAAGTTCTTTAACGTTGCCGCCAGAGGTGCTTCGAACTGCGGGCTGTGCTCCCAGACAGTCAAAGTTACCTGCTTCTGTTTTCCGCCGGCTTTTTTTTCACCGGTTCCTTCCGCCCAGATAAAACCCGTCACAAAAAAAAGAACAAAGAAAATTACACCTGTTTTTTTAAGTACTTTCATTTTAAAAGCCTCCTTAAATATTTTTTTTAAAGTCTTAATCCGACTTAATTAAAACCACAATTAATTTATATTATCTTCGCACATGAATCCCTGACTATTAATTCGGGTTCGATAAGTATCGCTCCATGCCTGCCGCCGGCAGAAGTATTTTCTATTCTGTCTATCAGCATCTCCACAGCCGCTTTTCCCATTTCCTTTTCCTTTAAAGAAACAGTGGTTAAAGGAGGATCGGAATAAGAGGCAAACTCTATATCATCGAAACCAACTATGGAAATATCGGCAGGCACTTTTAAACCGAGTTCCCTGACCGCTTTTAGTGCCCCTATTGCAAGCAGATCATTTATTGCAAAGAGAGCGGTAGGTCTGTCTTTATCGGAAAGCAGTTCTTTCGCGACCTTATACCCGTCATGTATCCTGTACCCGCATCCTTTGACAAAATCGGTTCTGAAATGAATGCCGTTTTCAAGGAAAGCTCTTTTAAAACCCTCCAACCTGCTTTTCCCGAGATCCGGATTGGCCACACCATAGATTATTCCTATTTTTTTGTGCCCCAGTTTGATTAAAAAGTCAGCCGCTTTATAACCTCCCGATTCCAGGTCTATTGCCACATAATCCGAATCCATACCTTCGATTCTTCTTCCGACAATTACAAAGGGTATACCGGAAGCTTTTAATTTTAAGGCTTCTTCCTGCACAACCTGAAAGAAAGTGGGGAACACCAGCAAACCATCCGCTCGATTATTCCGCATAATCTCTAAGTAAAATTTTTCACGCTGTGCATCTTCGTTTGTTATGCACAGAATTATCGAATAACCCCTTCCGTAGGCAAAATGCTCCACTCCCTGGGTAATCTCCGCAAACACGGGATTTAGGTTGTCGGGAATTATCAGGCAGATTGTCTTTGTCTCCTGTTTTACCAGCCCCCTTGCCAGGAAATTCGGCTGATATTTAAGCTTACCGGCTGCATCCCGTATCTTTTCTTTTGTTGACTCTTTAATTTTAGGACTGCCGCCAAGGGCCAGGGATACCGTTGCAGGTGAAAAGCCTGCTAATTTTGCAACATCGTAGATTGTAGATTTACTCTTTAAATCATTCATTAAACCGATTTAAATATAGCATTGCAGTATCCCACTGTCAAGTTAATAATTAAAAATAACACATCAATTTTTAAAACAATTATAAGTTCTTTTACTATAATAGATTATATTGCATCTGATTTGTTATAATTACTTATATCAATATTGATATTCCTTTTCCTTTTAACAAAGACTAAATAAATTTAATCGGTTTAAATATATAATGGTTCGGAAAAACTGTTCAAAAAGAAAGGACCGGTAGAATCGAATATCGAACCGGAGTATAATAAGAAAGGCTTTGTCAAAACGATATAAACAATCAGCAGAGGTAATTATATGATCCCTGAAAAGGTACAAAAAATACTCGAAGATAATAACCTTACAGCATTGGAGTTCGAAGAAGGAAGCACTCCGACAGCAGTAAAAGCTGCCGCAAGAATAGGGACAAGTGTATCCCGAATAGCAAAATCGATCCTTCTTAAAGGGAAAAACGGCAATTTCTACTTAGCCGTAATCGAAGGTGATGCAAGGATTTCCTCCTCCGGGGCGAAAAAGATTACAGGCACAAAGGTTAGAATGGCAACCCCGGAAGAAACATTAAAAGCTACAGGGTTTAATCCCGGCGGGGTATGCCCCTTCGGTGTGGAAGGAATTACAATCTTTCTCGATAAGGGCCTGCAGAAATATGAAACCATATACCCTGCGGCGGGAACCGATTCGTCCGGAGTACCTGTCGGTTACGACAAATTACTGGCGGTAACAGGCGGTATACCGTGTAATATTATTCAGAAAAAAGATAACGACTATGAATGATTTCATTATTCGCACCGGCAATTTAACGCGCGATTTTGGTTCGATACGGGCACGATAGTACAATTTTAAAAGACAACAACAATGATTCCTTGACTTACAGCCGATAGAATAGTATCCTCGAAGTTATAGTATGCATCGATTTGAGCAGTCGATTTGAGCAGTACAAAGCCAGGGAGTTCGTCCGCCGTTTAGCCGTATTCCGCCTTTCCGTACTGGCTTTCATGTTAATTAAAATTATTTATAAAAAATGTAGATAAGTCAACGCTGACAATAACTCAGCAAAGAAGGTGTTCAATGTCAATGGCCCCTGAGATTGCGGTAGGAATAATATTACAGGCCATGGAAACCTTAAAGGTTTTTATAAAAGGGGGCAAATGTTTTCTTCAGGTTTAAATAGATATAGAAACGGAATAAGATTAACAGTTATCACATTTCTTATTCTGCTCTGTATTGTAATGGTTTATTATTCTCATTTCATAATACATAAAGGCATCGTATTTACCCATTTTTTCTATCTCCCAATAGTCCTGGCCGCTTACTGGTGGGGGAAAAAGGCTGTCTGCGTAAGTCTTTTTCTAAGTGTACTGTTGCTGATTTCTTATTTTTTTTCTGTCCTGAATATTTCGTTTATAAACAACGTCATACGAGCGGGGATGTTCATTACCGTAGGCCTGGTAACAGGCATTCTAAGGGAACAGTCTATTAAGACCGAACAGAGATTACGGGAGACCGGTGAATATCTGAACAGCCTGATCCGGAGTGCAAGCGGTCCTATCATCGTTTTAAATAAGCAGGGCAGGATAACTCTGTTTAACCCTGCCATCGAGCACCTTACCGGGTATGATGAAGATAAGATTCTTGGCAAATCAATGGAGGTTTTTATCCCGGAAGACAGCCAGAAGGAAATATTACAAAAAATCGGTAATATTACCGGAGACCCGGAATGGAATGCCATAGAACTGCCGATCCGCCGTAAAGACGGCCGGACAGCCGTTTGTCTATGGAATTCCGCTACTATATATGAAACAGACGGTAAATCTCCGATTGCTACAATTATTCAGGGGCAGGACATTACCGAACATAAAAAAGCGGAGGAGATGCTTAAGAGGTCCCACTTTGAGCTGGCGCAGATACTGGAAACTGCCGCCGACGGTATATGGATAATAGACAGGGATTTTAAGGTAATAAGGACAAACGATACACTTACCAGGATGGCAGAACTCCATAAAAAAGAAATATTGGGGAAAAAATGTTTCGATGTATTCGGAGGAGAACTCTGCTTTACGAAAAACTGTCCCCTGGTCATGATACTTTCAGGGGAGAGCTTTGTTGAATGTGAAACGGAGAAGAAACGGACCGGCGGCTCGAAGATTATGTGTATGCTCACCTCGAGGCCGTACCAAAATCCGGATGGTGAATTAATAGGTATTGTCGAAGACTTAAGAGATATAAGCGAATTGAAACAGTTAAACGGAGAATTAGAGGCGGCTAAACTATATGCCGAAAATATCATCTCCAATTTTCTGGATACCCTTATAGTAACCAATCCTGACGGAACCATCAGCACCATAAATCAGGCTGCACTCGACCTTCTGGAATACGAAGAGGAAGAACTTATCGGAAAACCCGTAGGAACGATCTTTGAAAAAGGAAAAGAAGTTAAACCCTTCTTTACCGGCACGCTCAAAGAACTGGCAAACAGGGGGGTGTTGCGGAATTATGAATTGACCTATGTCACCAGGTCCGGCCGAAGGATACCGATGAGCTTTAATGCCTCTGTAATGCGGAATGAGAACGGCAAAATATTGGGGCTGGTGGCCGGTGCCAAGGATATAAGTAAGCTTAAAAAAACCGAGGCACGGCTTCGGCAGAGCCAGAAAATGGAGGCTATCGGGCAGCTCGCAGGAGGAGTGGCGCATGATTTTAACAACATGCTCACCGTTATATTAGGGTATATCGATTTTTGCATGACAGTCATAGAAGAAGATAATGCGGCATATCAATATCTTAATGAGATTCTTAAAGCTGCAAAGCGGGCTGCCAATCTGACAAATCAACTTCTGCTTTTCAGCAGGCGGCAGCCCATGAAACTGGCACCCATAGATATAAATAGTGTAATACTTGACATGAGTAAAATGTTGAACCGGCTCATAGGTGAGGATATCTCCCTGAACACAACCCTGGAACCAAAACTCCGAAACATTAAAGCGGATATCGGTAATATCGAGCAGTTAATCATAAACCTCGCAGTAAACGCAAGAGATGCTATGCCGGACGGGGGAAAGATATGCATAAGAACGAAGAATGTACTTGTAGATAAAGAGTACTGCAGGACATATAAATATGCACGGCCCGGCAGATTTATATGTCTGACAATCCGGGATTCAGGAGGCGGCATGGATCACGCCATTCTTGAAAGGATATTCGAACCATTCTTTACCACAAAAGGAATAGGAAAAGGTACCGGCATGGGACTTTCTGTTGTCTATGGTATTGTCAAGAAACATGACGGATGGATTAATGTGGAAACTTCTCCGGGCAAAGGTGCCGAATTCAGGATATTTCTACCGGTAATTTCCCGAAAGATCGAAGAAAAAGGGAGGGGAACGGTTTCACCGAAAGTACTTAAAGGCAGCGGGGAACGGATTCTACTTGTAGAGGATAACGACGATATAAGGAATCTTTCCGTTAAATTACTCTCCGGAAACGGATACGAAGTCTTTGCCGCGGCAAACGTCCGGAAAGCTATGGATATCTTTGACAAAAGAGACGGAGACTTTGATCTCATTTTCTGCGATGTGATTCTTCCGGACGGACGAGGTCCGAAACTTGTTGATAAGTTTGTTGCGGCCAGACCCGGGCTGCGTATTTTAATGACAAGCGGATATAGTGATCAAAAATCAGACTGGCAGACTATCCGGGAAAGAGGTTACAACTTTCTGCAGAAACCCTACTCATTATCCGATCTGCTTAACGCCGTAAAAGAAATCCTGAAACAGAAATAAAAAAGAGAATATTATACCGGTGGAGAAAATATTTCATCTGACGAATATCGAATTAAGTCGAAGCTCTTACTTGTTATTTCCTGTCCTGTCATAAATTTACAATCCTTTTTTTTGGCCTTTTTTATACTTGCGGCAAATATTCAGAAAATTGTTCATCACTCTTTCACAGCCTGCCAGGTGTACATGCATATAACCGGCCCAGGTGTTCCTGAAACAGAGACCGTCAGTAAGTACTATGCAGTTTTCTTTTACCAGCTTAAGCTGGAAAGAAGTCTGATCCGGCAGATTTTCCAGTTGCGACCAGTGAAACACATGGCCGGTAATGGTATCTCCTTTATTTCCCATCCAGGAACCACCCTGCAGATTCCCTTCGTAATACCCCAATGCCCGAAGGTTTTTTTTCATAACTACCTTACCACGGAAAACCCCTGTCATGGGGTAAGTCATCCCTTCAAAATCAACCAGCTCCTCCATAAGATACATGAGTCCGCCGCATTCTCCCCATATCGGAAGCCCCTGCCTGGCCGCAGCCTTTATTTTAAAACGCATTGAGCTGTTAGCAGCCAGTTGTTTTGCTGCCAGCTCGGGATATCCGCCTCCCAGGTAAATCCCCTGAATATCCTCAGGCAGGGTTCTATCATTCAGGGGACTAAAAGATACCAGCTCGGCCCCGCGGTTTTCCAGCAGGTCCAGGTTGTCCTGGTAGTAGAAATGAAAGGCCTCATCCAGAGCATAGGCAATCCGGATGTCTTTCTCCCTTTCCGTAATAAAAAGGGTTTTCTCATAAGAGGGGACAGGAGATGCCCCCCGGGCAATCCTTAGAAGTGCTTCCATGTCCAGGACAGATTTGAGTTTTTCCGTGTTCCGGTTAAGAAAGGAGAGGATACTGTCTCCTTCCCAGGCCGGAATAAGGCCCAGATGTCTTTCCGGCATGAGCAGATTCTTATCCCTCGGTATTGCTCCCAGTACAGGAAGCCCTGTCCTTGCTTCAATGACAGACCGGACCATATCTTCATGTCCGGGACTGGCAACCTTGTTTAAAATAAAACCGGCTAAATTCAAATCAGGATCGAATTCCTGATAGCCCAGGGCAATGGCTCCGGCACTGCGGGCCATGGCGCTTACATCGATCAGCAGGACTGTCGGTGAGGTTAGTATTTTTGCGAGGTGTGCGGTACTGCCCCTCTCCCCGAGGCCCCCTGCTCCGTCAAAAAGCCCCATCACCCCCTCTATCAACGAAATATCCGCATTCCGGGCCTGCCTGCAGAAGAGTTCTCTGATTTGGTTTTCCCCAATCAGTTTAGTATCCAGATTGCGGCTTATATTACCGCAGGCAACAGTGTGATAGGAGGGATCGATATAGTCCGGGCCGCTTTTAAAGGGCTGCACAGAATATCCCTCGCTGGTCAGCAGCCGGCCGAGAAGGGTACAGAAAAGGGTTTTTCCTGTACCGGAGCTAACAGCCCCGATAGTAAGGCGGGGCGGAGAGAAATCTGTCATTAGAATTCAATTCCTCTTAGAGCCGAAACACCCCGGCTGAAATAGTGCCCGGCCATTTTCATTTCTGTAACCGGATCAGACTTTTTTATGAGCCTGACTGCACTGCATCCTGCAAGGAGCAGCTCCATGTGCCCCGGTATTTTTCCGTTCAGAATAAGGTATGATGACTTTTTTTGTCAATTAAGAATACTTGATACTCCTGTAAAAAAGATTTTATTTTAGGAATCCTGTTTACTGATAAAAATATCAGTCATTTAAGCAGGAATTGAAAGCGTTTATTAAGAAATTAAGATTTTTCTGTCTGAGTGTGACACCCGGATGACTACAATTCCCGGTTTTGGCAATGAATAATTACTAAGGCAGCTCCTAACAGGTTTGCAGATGATCACGTTAAGCAGACTTTCCCAAAGGCTCAATGGAAATACTTGAAATTGAGTAAAATACCGGACCAACTCATACCGGAGAATATCTCTCCTGACATTCATATCATTTTCCCTGTTTTTATTTAAATAGGATTTAAACCGGTCTTGACAAATATTATTTTATAATTATATTAGTTATAGTTAACAATGTTAGTCGTAACTAACTTTATAGTGTAAGGGGGGCAGCAATGAATCAGATAATTCTAGCGGTAATAAGAAAAGCGGGAGTAATAAATATAAAAGAAATAATCAGGCAAACGGCCTTCAGTAGAAAAGAAATTAAAGATACCTTATATCTCCTTCAGCAAAAAGGGAAAATATCCTTTTTAAACCTCGATA
>QILZ01000222.1 GCA_003233545.1 Spirochaetales bacterium | reverse complement strand
GCGAGTCATGCCGGGGGCGGTTTTTACGATCAGCTTATTCAGATCGAACCCGGGGTCTCTGCAGGCGAAAGGTATACCCCCATCCCTTCTGCCGGGCTGTATGTGCCGAGAGGCAGGGGGAGTTTTCCCTCGATGATGATAATGGAGGCTGTACCGGCCGGGGTCGCAGGTGTTAAAGAAACAGCAGCGGCAACCCCGCCTGATAAGTACGGAGCCGTAGATCCGGCGACACTCTATGCCGCACGGAAATGCGGTATAACAAAGGTTTACAGAGTCGGAGGAGCTCAGGCGATTGCCGCACTTGCCTATGGTACGGAGAGTATTGCGAAAGTCTCCAAAATACTGGGGCCCGGAAGTATTTATATAGCAGCAGCCAAAAGACTTCTATACGGAATCGTAAACGTCGGGCTTCCTGCGGGTCCTTCCGAATCGGTTATTCTTGCCGATGAAAAGGCAGACCCTGAAAGGCTTGCACTCGACCTTATAACAGAAGCCGAACACGGTTCCGATTCCTCTGCCCTACTCGTAACACACAGCAGGGATTTAGCAGAATCCACAGAAAGGATAATCATATCCCTTATCGGCAGACTTTCCGGAACCCGTGCAGAATTTGTAAAGAAAGTATTATCCGGCTACGGCGGAATAGTACTGACAAAAAACCCTGACGATTCGATACAATTCGTCAATCTATTTGCACCGGAACACTTACAGATAGCAACGGAAGATCCATTTGCAGTGCTGGAACATATAGAAAATGCCGGTGAAATCCTCCTCGGACAGAATTCACCATTTTCACTTGCAAACTATGCAGCAGGTGCAAATGCCATTCTTCCTACCGGAAAAAATGCAAGAACCTATTCCCCTCTCTCCGTCTATGATTTTATAAAGTTTTCATCGGTTGTATACATCACCGGTGAGGGGTTAAAAAATCTTTCTCCCGATGTTATAACCCTTGCCGACTATGAAGGGTTCCAGGCGCATGCACTTGCTTTAAGGGAAAGAACCGGTAAAAACAAAACATAAAAACACCGAAAGAAAAAAATGGACAGAACAGAAACCGGAAAAAACATAATAACTACAGTGGAAGATGCATTCCGTTACATAGACTCCTTTACAAATCTCGAAAGAGGAATAACTCCGGAAAAAAAGCGGATATACAGACTGGACAGGATGAACGATCTTCTTGCAATATTTAATAATCCCCAGAATAGTTTTAAAAGTATTCATGTCGCCGGCACAAAGGGTAAAGGCTCCACTGCCGCCATAATTGCAAATATACTTACCGCATCCGGGGAAAAGACCGGCCTCTTCATGTCCCCTCACGTTTCATCACCGACAGAGAGAATATCGATACCCGGAAAAACAATAGATGAAAAACTTATCTTAGATATTGTTAATCGTATAGCTTTAAAAATAGGTAAAATACCTGTAAAAAACCCCACAACCTTCGAACTCCTTGTACTTTCAGCTTTTCTATACTTTAAAGAAAGCAGCTGCGAATATGCCGTCATAGAAACAGGAATCGGCGGAAGACTCGATGCCACTAATGTTATCTGCCCGGATGCATGTATCTTAACCCCCGTGGACATTGAACACACGGAAATCCTGGGCAGTACGATAGAAAAAATTGCCGCTGAAAAAGCAGGAATCATTAAAGAAGGGGTACCTGTATTTTGCGGATTTCAACCCGATTCCGTAAAAAATGTTTTTAAGACTTTCAGCACTGCGAAGGGTGCCCCGATATGGTTCCTGGATAAAGAAATTACAAAACTTAATACCGATACGGATCTTCACGGAACAATATTTTCCATTCTTTTAAAAGGCGAATATTCCGAAGCGGAGTTTCGGCTTTCGATGCCCGGCAAATTCCAGGCAGAAAATGCCGCGCTTGCCTATCTTTCTCTTAAAAAACTCTTTCCCAGGATTAACAGCGAGTCATTTACGAAAGGATTTAAGAATACCTTTTTACCCGGACGATTCGAAGTTGCAGGCAGCAGAAATCCCATAATCCTTGACGGAGCTCACACACCACTGTCGATAAAAAGACTTCTGGAAACCTTTGTAAAAATATTCCCCGAAAAAGGAGTATTGATATTCGGCTCTGTAAAAGATAAAAACCACAGAGAAATGGCTAAACTGCTATACCCGCATTTCCGTAATATAATCGTTTCCACGCCGGGCACCTTTAAAGAAAGCGATCCGGAAGAAGTACACTCGGCTTTTACAAAACACTTTCCGAAGTCGGAACTTATAACAGATCCGGCAAAAGCACTTTCCAGAGCCTTACTCCTTACCGGCTCCATGAAAATTCGTGGAGGAATTTCTCCCCCCATCCTCGTTACGGGCTCTTTTTACATGGTAGCGGAAATCCGCAGTCTGCTTAACAGGGAATGATTTATTTTTTTCCGGTATCGAGGGAGGATATAAGAAATCCGGCAGCGGGCAGAATCAATATTACAGGATGATAGAAAACGATAAAACCTTCATTGTATAAAAAAAAGATCTGAATATTTGATCAAACATAACGGAATTATTTTTATTCTTCCAATTTAAACCGTAATCTTTAATAAGCCTGCTTAATACTATATTTTATTTATTCTGTCAGAAATATCTCCAATTTCCTTGATAGTTGAATCATCCTGTGGTATAAATATTACCGTTTTAAAGTAATATTATTTTTCATAACTTGAACGAGGAGATATATATGAAAGGGCTTAAAGTATTTTTGCTTATTCTTATCTCTTTTTTTTCAACCATTTCCGTAGGATTTTCACAATCTGCAGGAATCTCTGCCTTGAAGACCTATTTGAATGCCATGGAGGGTTTTAAGTTAAAAACAGCTTATAGTTTTGTTGCTCCGGAAGAGATAAAGTATAAAACCTTTCGGCAATTTGAAAAAGAAAACCCGGTTCCCTTTTTAAAAGCAATGCAGATGGCTAACAGGAATTTCTTTAAGTTTAGAATTGTTAATGAGAAAAATACAAAACCGGACAATATTATTGTAGAAACCATAGAGATCAAATTCCCTGGTTCGAATATTACTTATGCACAGTTCTATAAGATTTTACAGATGTCGGGCAGGAACAAGAAGAATAGTTCAAAACTTACAAAACCGGCTGATATTTTAAAAACTATGCAAAAAATGCTTAAAAAAGATGGTATAAATGAGATACCATTTAAAAAAGTAGAAAAAAAGATAAGTGTAATAAAGGTTAAGAATAAATGGTATGTAAAACCCGGTTGGAAAGCAGAGGCTAAGGCTAAAAAGGAAAAAGAGAAGGCAAGGGAAACAGCTCAAAAGGCACAGAGAGCTGAATTCGACGCTCATTCTACGGTTAATAAAGTAAATTTCTCCGGTAAATATATTGATCTGGAGAAATCTATTGCAAGGCTTAAAGAACTGAAAAAATTATCTCCTGACTCAAAGTATATTAAAGATGAATTGTCCCGTTTAACAAAGGTTAAGGATAATTATAATAAAGTAAAAATAAAAGCAGTAGATATAGCAGACTCACCACAGCGTTTTAAATTACTGACTATCGAGATAAGAAATGAAAGCGAATTGGCTTTAGAAAATTTTATGATCGAATATACATTATTAGACGGAAAAGGTAAAGTGTTGAAAAAAGTCGATGATGCTAATATCTATGGTTCAGATACCCTTGAACCACCCCGGATGGGCGGGTTAAAGCCGGGCGAAACCGGTAAAAAGGTAATTCCTGTCAGTGCAGATAAAAGCATCGAAAAATGGGAGAAAACACAGATAAAACTAAAAAGTCTTCATTTTGCAAGGTAGGGCGATTTACGATTTTCAGTAATTCTTCCGCAGTTGCAAAAATCAACAGACAATACAGCTTTGAGCAATTATTTCTTCTTTTCTTTTTTTAATTTTCGTTTTTCCTTTGGATTAAGCTGAGCAGTTTTCTGTTGTTCCCTTTTACCTTTATCTTTTTTTCCCTTATCACCCATATCCGTTTCTCCTTATTTTAAAATGACTTGCTCCGAACTTTGGTAACATTCCTCATTCCGTTGTAGAGGTTAGCTACAGGAGATCGTTTGGTATTACTGCAAAACATCTCCCGCATACCCGGAATTTAGCCCGTTTATTAGCTTCTATATAAATTGTTATACGGCTCTAAAACAATATAACAGACATCTGCTTATAATTGTATTGTAGCTGTTTAAACGAAAAAAGCAACATAAATTAGCAGATATTAGCAGATGTATCCTTTTTTGCTATATGTTGAATACAGTACCGGACTATTTTATTGTAAGGGATGTCAACTCAAGGAGAAAAACTTTACAATATTTGATAAATTGAAAGAATTTATTGAAAAAATGTGATAGTTTTCTTTAATTTAATATATCTTACGATATTATATTGACCTTTATTGTCGAATGGTTTTTGGTTATAAATCCTAACAAGTCCGCTTCTATTTGCTTCCAATTTTATATTATCGTCGTGTTCTAATAATTCCAGCTCTGAATATAAATGCCATTTTCTTAGTAGTTCTTTATATCCTTTTTCATTTCTATTAGACGTATCATTCAAAAATTGGAAATGTTTTTGAAATTGAACTGTTGATATATCATTTATAATACTCAATATATTCTCCATCGTACTGGTTTCACCAGATAATAAATCCCACAATTCACTAGCTATTAATGTTTCATTTTGGTCAAAATATTTGGTCATATTTATTATAGAATTTAGAAAACATTTTTTATTAAAACTAGTAGATTCATCACTTGTAGGATCAAAAGGAAAACCAATGTAGAAAAATATTTCCTTCCCCTGATATTTATTAAATAATGCTGCTTTCCCTTCTAATATTTTTTGCTTCTCTCCTCTCATCTCTCCGGAATTTGGTTTTACAGTTTTAAGTTCTATAGCTACAATTTTATCTTGATCCTCAAAAAAAACATCAGCTGAGAAATCGATAACATTTTCTCTTTCTTCATCCATAGAATGTTTATAAAATATCAAATTATTTTCTTTATTTAGATTCGGTTTCCCTACACCGTTACTTAATTCTGTAATAATTAGATTGATTCTTTCTTTTTGTATAGGGGTTACTTTTAAATTTCCAAGTTTCTTACTCGTATACTCTCTTTTTTCTCCCCTCGATAAAATATGAGCACTATGTTCAAAAAAAGATTGTCCTAAAGTTGTATTTAAGCCATGCAACCAACTGCTAAGACTTATAAAAAAGGGAATATCAAATACTTTCACTCTTAGCTTATCTTTAAATGCTTGTAAAAAAGCTTCATGAAAAGGAGCATTTCTATTATTTGAAGCATCTTCGGGAAATAAATCAAAGCGACCTACTAATGTTCTAATAACTTCCCACGCTATCTTTTCTTTTATCTCATTAATCATATTACTTTCTTTCCTTTAAATGAAAAATTATTTCAGAATAAGCAGATCTATCTTTTTCAACTCTATTTAATACCGGCCTTTTGTATTGATTTACTATTTTCATTCCTGCAAGTTCTGCAATTTTGGAATACAAATTATATTTATCATTAGCCACTAAAAAAACATTATAATCATCTGAAAGATATTTTTTGCAATTTAATAAAACATCTGCGATACCTTTAATATAAGATTCTCTGGCTTCTTTTCCCTGACCTTTATATAAAGGTCCTATTTCCATATTATCCCGTCTATTAAAACCGAATATTTCATATGCATAAGCATGTTGTTCGTGGTAATCAATCAAACCAACATAAGGAGGACTGGAGAAAATGCCTTTAATTCTCTGTTTTGAAATTAAATCAGCAAACTTAGGATTAATCTTTTTGATTGTATATTCAAGGTTTATTTTTCTACTATCACCGGTCACACATATTTGTAATGTATTGGTTCTAACTCTTTCGAATGCCAATAATCGATTTAAAGTATCTATCGAATATCTTTTCCACCACCCTATAATTGAGAATAGAGGTTTGCATATTTTCCCATGTTTTTTACAATAGTATGTTTTGGTTACAGGTTCTTTTAATGTGCCAAGATCTGCATGAGTAGTTGCCCTGCAAGAACGAACAGTTCTACTTAAAATGATAAAGAGTGTTTTCCTTATTTCTTCGCCCGCAATAGAATTTATTTCTTCAGTTAAGAAATCAATCTCTTCCCTTACAGGAGCCAAAAACCATTTATCTAAAAAGGTATTATTTTTTTCTTGTTTTATCTTTATTCGATATTCTTCTACAAGATTATGGAATATTTTTAGGAATTCCCGTTCTTTTTCCCCTCCATATGCCTTTTCATTAATTTTCCCTTCTCTGACCTTTCTCCTGTATTCCGGGGAAGGAAAATATTTAGAATTAAAGTTATATAATTTGGACAAAAGGTGCTCTTCAAAAGAAATATTCACCTTTTCTTTTTGAAATGTTTCCAGTTTTGCAGTCAAATCTTGAATTCTCTTTGCAAGCAAAGGGATCTTATGCTTTGCTGTCTTCACATTACTTATGAGACTGTTAAACTCCGAAATATCTATTCCAATAGCATGTAAACCTAGTTCATTAGCTTGAACAAGTGTTGTTCCACTACCACAAAATGGATCTAATACAACATCTCCTTCATTAAAAAAAACTTCTTTTTTAAAATCATCCGTATGTAAATCTAGAAAATATTCGACCAATTGAGGAATATATTTACCTTTATACGGATGTAATCGATGTACATGTTTTGTTCTTTCCGATTCCTTATATTCAACAAAAGATAAATGCCAATTAAGGTCAGCCCCTAACACTTTTTTCCATTGGTGCTCTTTATTAATAAAATCATAATATGTTTTTAATTCCTCTTTTCTTACCAACGAATTCCCATTGCTGCCGTATTTTTTAATTCTTCCATATTGAACAAGGTAAGATATATTAGAAATAGTTACTTTGCGTTTTAAATATTCTGATGCCCATTCACTGGCCTCTTTTATGCTAAGCAAATCTTTCTGTGTCTTTTTGATCAGATTTAATTGATTCATCAAGTTATTTCTCCGTATCAGTAATTGATTCTATATACATATAAAAGCAAAAAATAACATATTGCTTCTTCATTGCCTATTTTTTTAAAAAATATCGATAAAAATATCGATAAAAAATATTTTGTATGTAATTATATCATTTGTCTTTGAACGATGCAAAATAAAGCTCTAAATAATTCTATCTCACCGCCATTTGTCCGCACATTCAGAGTATCCACATTGCTTTTTTGCGGAAGCAGAAGTAAAACAGAGGTCATTCCTTCGTGGCGCGATATAAACTGCAAATAGGGCAGTCTTCCGTTTGGTTTTTCTTTAAAGCTTAAACCGGATCCTTCCTGTTTTATGTTTCCTTTCATCCAGTCAGGCTGCTGATACAGTATTGCAACCTGGCCGGAGGCTGTTTCTTTAAGAATGACTTTCGAGTTAAGGGTTGTAATGGAAATTGTTTTAACCTTATCTGCGGGGAAATGCATCTCCTTTTCTGTATAGTTCGAGGGCATTTGACTGTTCCGGATAGAGAAATACCTTCCAGGCAAACCGGATGGAATAAGCATAACTACTCCGGCAACAAATATAAGTAAAAAGACTGACAACACTTTTTTAACTTTCCTTACTTTTCCGGCTGCAGGTGTCCGGCATAAAGGCTGCATTGTTTCCGTATTTCTATCATTATTCAGGAATTTTCTTAAAAGTTTCATCGTGTACCTGGTAATGATGTTTGCAATCCTCCAGATTAAAAAACCGAAAGCAGCAAATACTGAAGCGGTAATAAGTGTAAGCCCTATCATGCCGATTATGGACCACACATACCTATGATTTATCTGATCGACAGCATATACGGAGAATAAAACACCGCCGGCGATTGAAATATACGAAACTACTGCAAGTATGTAGAGAAGATATGCAGTTACAATCGGGATAATTCCTCCCAGTACAATCGATATCTTTAAAGCCGGAATACCGAGTATGCTTTTCAGCAATCCCAGGGGACCGGGCTTTCCTGATTTTATTAAGGTAATCGTTAAGTTTTTCTGTCATTTCTTTTTAGCTCCTTCCATAATGGTTTCTATTATTTTGCGTAGTTCAGCCAGGTCTCTGATACGTTCATCCAGATGGGCTTTGCCGGATTCTGTAATACTGTAGTATTTCCGCAGACGCCCATTATGCTCTACCGAATAGGTTGTGAGCAGTCCCTGCCCTTTTAACCTGCGCAGTACCGGATACAGAGCGGTTTCTGCAATGCGGACAATACTGTTAATTTGTTCCGACAGTTTATAGCCATAGAGGTCTTCTCTTTTGAGTATTGACATAACCAGTACGTCCAGTATTCCCTTTTTAAGCTGTATATCCATAATATCACCTTTTGTATAATATTATACAATGAATAATATTGATTGTCAAATAATATCATAAATTTTTTTAATCCTGCTATGTTAAGGAGCGGAGGCTGCTGGACGATTCTTAGCTTGTATTGTATACAGATACTATAAACTGCAGAATAAGAATAATATTAGCAGCGGCCGGCCGAATAGAAATTTTAAGGGTATCCGTTGCCTTATAAAAAAATATCAGGAGGGATGATAGAAATGGAATGGAGAGCGAGCCATATACTTGTTAAGGAGAGAGCCCTTGCAGAACGGCTCTTAAAGGAAGTAAAGAAGGGCAGGAAATTCCCGGCAATTGCCAGGGATTTTTCTACATGCCCGAGTAAATCAAAAGGGGGAGATCTCGGCTGGTTTGGGCCCGGTAAAATGGCAAAGCCCTTCGAGGAGGCTGTTAAAAAGCTTAAACATGGTTCTATAAGCGGAATCGTAAAAACACAGTTTGGTTACCATATCATAAAAAAAACAGGCGAGAGGTAGATTTTACTTAAAGTAGAATAAGAATACTATAGTTCCGACTCGCAGCCGAATATAATCCTGCCTGCTACTCTTTCGGAGCGGCAATTCCCATGTACAGCAGAACAAAACCGTCTATAAACAGGCTGATGCCTACGAATAAACCTACAAGCCAGAGGCTGTTCAGAGGCCAGCCGATTAGAAAGAGAATAGCTATTATTAAAGATAGTATACCGTTAAACAGCATCCAGCCCCAGCTCTTCATCGGATGCATTTCGAATGCAAAGGAAAAACCGGCAAAAGCATCCATAAGAAAGTAAACAGCTAAAAGTAATCCTATTACGGCGGCACCGGAAATTGGGTAAACGAGAAGTAGAACGCCGATTACCAGAAGAATAAAAGGTTTTAGCCAGGCTAGCCAATTTTTATGATAACTTTTAATAACCTGGTACGCGGATGTTAATCCTCCGAATATTAAAAGCAAACCCGTAAATACAGAAATGGTTAATGACAGCAGAGGCGGCAGTAAGATTCCGATTAATCCTATAACAATAAAAAATTAAACGAACAAGAAAAATCAGAAGTTGAAAAAAGTTAATATTTAATGGTCCTTTACTGCAATAGACAGAGCAGCTCAAAACATTTATATTTAACACAAGGGACAACTTGCTTAAGATTATCCATTTTATCAGTGCGGTAGTTCTTCTCATATCACACACGGTTTTTCTTGCAGGCGGTATATATATATCATATAAGAAGTTAAAGCCGAGGCTTCTGGATTGGGTTTCACGGCTTACAGCCCAGATTTCGCTCGGAGCTGTTATACTTACAGGGCTTATACTGCTTCCCGTTAAACCGCTTCCTTTTTTTCCGCATATATTTACCGGGATACTTCCGTTTTTATCGATACCGGCTGTTCAAATAATGAGGATAATACTTAAAAAAAGAAAATCGATGCCGTGGTTTTTACCGGCAGTTAACCTGATTTTTATCATTACGGCTTTCCTTACAGGAATGCTGATAATGAATTTATAGATTACAGGGAGGAGGTATAAATTGAGCAATAAAGAGTTATTAAACGGAAGACTTATAGTTACAACAGGTGATATAACATCGATGAAGGTCGATGCAGTGGTCAATGCAGCAAATTCATCACTTATGGGAGGAGGCGGTGTGGATGGTGCAATCCACAGGGCCGGAGGCCCGGCAATACTTGAGGAATGCAGGGAAATAAGAAAGACCATATATCCGGATGGTCTGCCTGCAGGTGATGCTGTTCCGACTACAGCCGGTTCGATGCCCGCTGAGTATGTAATTCATACAGTGGGCCCGGTATGGCACGGAGGTTCTTCCGGGGAGGCGGAAAAGCTTGCAGATTGTTACAGGAGGAGTCTGGAAGAAGCCGGGAAACTCAAACTGCATTCGATAGCCTTTCCTGCAATATCCACCGGAATCTATGGCTACCCCCGCGAAAAAGCTGCAAAGATTGTCTATAACACCATATCTGCCTTTATTAAGAAAAACGAGCTTCCCGAAAAAATTTATCTTGTATTTTATTCCGGAAATGATAAAAATATATTCTTAGCTGCAATAGGTAAATAAGTGACCGGGATTTTAGCATGTCATTAAACTGGAAAGAGATAGATTTAATACTCTCGGAACTTCCTTTAAAGGGAAGCCTGGTAAGAAATATCTATCAGCCCGACCATCATTCTTTAATACTGGAACTCTACAATAAGGGAGGCAATTTAAGGCTTTACATCTCTCTACTAACAGGGTTTACAAGACTGAATACAATAAAGCTAAAACCGAAAAACCCCTCCAAGCCTCAGCGATTTGTATCCTTCTTAAGAGCACACATTCGTAACGGTAGAATTACTGACGCAGAACAAACCGGCTCCGACAGAATTGTAAAAATTAATATAAAACGTTATACGGAAGAAGCAATCCTGTGGATTCGGCTCTGGGGCGGTGCTGCCAATATAATAGTAACGGACAGTTCGGGAAAAATTCTGGATGCGTTTTTCCGAAGACCTAAAAGGGGCGAAATCTCCGGAGGCTATTACAAACCGGCAGCAGCCTTAAAACAGGAGGGTTCCTATCAATCTCTTACAAATAAAACTTACTCCATCAGAGATTTGCCCGGAGAAGGCAGCTTTAATGAGAGGATAGGAAGATACTACTCATCGATCGAAGAAGACAGCGAAAGGAAACAGATTGCAGCTTCTCTGATTCAGGTAATAAATATTCGTGAAAATAAATTACTATCTACAATTGAAAAATTAGAAAAAAAGAGAGAGAACTACAAAAACTACCTGCGGTACAGGGAACTGGGCGATATTATAAAGGCCTCGATGCATAAGATTACAAAGGGCGATATCTGGCTTAAAACAGAAGATTTTTTTAACGATAACCGGACAATAGATATAAAACTGGATAACAGGCTTTCGCCTGCGGAAAATGCGGAATATTTCTATAAAAAGTATAGAAAATCAAAATCAGGGCTTGGGAAGATATCCGGGGAAATAGATATCCATCGCAATAATTTTAAATCGCTCGAGGAGAAAAAGAACATAATTCTGAATCGGAATACGGATATCAGGGAATTATACGAACTTAAAAGCGAATTCAAGACAAAAACAACAACTCATAAGAATTTAAGTTCTGCCGGGCTTACCTTCTATTCGAACGGATTTATCATTACAGTGGGCAGGAGTGCGAAAGAAAACGATGAACTCCTGCGCCGCTACGCACGAGGCAACGACTACTGGTTTCATGTCCGGAATCACCCGGGCGGGTACATATTTATACGCAGCAAATCCGGAAAAAGTATTCCTCTGGAAGCGATGCTCGATGCAGCCAACTTAGCAATCTACTACAGTAAAAGCAAATCCTCGGGACAGGGTGACATCTACTACACTCAGGTTAAATACCTGCGCAGAGTAAAGAACGGGAAACCCGGACTTGTAATACCGACTCATGAGAAAAATCTATTTGTCAAATTTCAACCGGAACGGATAAAACGTCTTAAGGAGAAACTTCCGGAAATATTGTAAATACCGAAAAATCCTTAAACTTTTTTTGCTTTATTCTTTAGCATATACATACTTTACCGTATGAGTGCATATGGCTACGAAAATAAACAGATACGCCCTCCCATAGTCGACGGAATATTTTACCCGAACAGGGAAAGCGCTCTTAGAACCCGTATCAAAGATATAGTGCATTCCGTAGAAAGACCTCCGGGCAAAGCTTTTGCAATTTTAAGTCCGCATGCAGCTTTACAATACTCAGGCAGGCTTACAGCAGAGGCTTTCGCGGCCGCTTCGCTAAGAGAAATAAAAACCGTGGTTATTATCGGTCCCATGCACAGAGATCCCGTAGATGGTTTCGCCCTGCCGACTGCCCGATGCTTTCAGACACCCTTAGGCTCTGCCAGGGTTAACAATAGATACTTAGATGAACTTGTACATACAAAAAAACATTTTAAGTTCGACAACATACCACATTTCGAGGAACATTGTATAGAAATACAGATACCGTTTATTCAATATATTTTCCCACAGGCGGATATTGTGCCCATATTAATAGGAAAGCAGACAGAGAGAAATATTATGCTTCTTTCCGATGCTCTTAATTTGACATTCGGTACGGATTATAAGTACATTCTCTTTGTGGTTACTTCAAATACAGCTTCCTTTATATCAGGAACCAAACCCGCTGCGGAAGCATCGAGATTTCTCAGCCTGCTTAAGCTTAAGGACTGGCACGGAATGGTGGATTCGTTAAATAACAGAAATTTAAGTGCCTGTAATACAGCCGGTATTGCATCTATACTGGCATTATGTGATATTGACCACAGATTGCAGTTTAACGTTAATATTCTTGACAGCTGTAACTCCGGTGCAAAGAATGGGGACAGTAAAAAGATTGTTTATTACACGGCCGCAGCTTTGTATCTGGAGAAACAGGCTTCGGAAGTATAAGAGGTATAGGCGGATGGAATTTAATTTATCGGATACGGAAAAAAAGATTCTTCTTGTTACAGCGAGAGAAACAATCAAAGAACATCTGACAGGTAAAAAGGGGAACTATCCTGCGCCGACGGATAAACTTATGACTAAATGCGGTGCGTTTGTTACATTACATATACAGGGCAGGCTTAGGGGATGTATAGGTTATGTAGTACCGGTTAAACCGCTCTATGAAACCGTAAAAGATGTTGCGGTTTCCAGTGCATTCCACGATCCCAGGTTTCCTCCTTTAGGGCCTGAAGAATTTGACTACATAGAAATTGAAATCTCCGCTCTTTCACCATTAAAAAGAGTTACCGATATTAATGAAATCGAAGTAGGCAAACACGGAATAATGATAAAACGCGGATTTTCATCCGGCCTGCTGCTTCCGCAGGTAGCGGTAGAGCAGAACTGGGATCTGGAAATTTTCCTTACCAATACATGCTATAAAGCGGGACTGGATGGAAACTGCTGGAAACAGAAAGATACGGAAATAGAAATATTCAGTGCAATAGTATTCAATGAGAAAGAAATGAAATGAAAACGGAATACCAGCCAAAGATTCTCTTAGATGACGGAAAGGAAATTCTTGGGGTTCCTACCGGAGTAAGAGGTAAAAATTTTGCTTTGACACGGATATCCGCTCTTAAAAATGAGCAGGGATGGATTGTAACCGGTAATAAGATTGAAAAGTGGAAGATTGACGGTTTTACGGTACATGAAGGAGAAATATTTCTATACGGGCCGGATTTTCCGGGCATTACGCTCGTGGAACTTCTTAAGCACAGTGTACCGAAAAGCTCTCTCTCTGACTTAAAACTGCTCGTTGATGCCCTTACAAACCTGCATGAACATGGTGTTAAACCTTTTAAACTGCAGGCCGATTCAATTATCTTCTCGGAAAACGGAAGTATTCTGTTTCTACCTCCGAAACTAATGGAAAATGTAAATGCTGCAAAACCTGCACATTACAGAATAAATATATCCGATAAATTCAATAGCCCGGTTTTGAACGGGGAAGATGCCTCCGTATTTACTATCGGCATTATCGCATACAAACTGTTAACAGGCGAATATCCTTTTAATGCGGATAGCGAAGAGGAAATTCATGAGAGGATGCGTACTCAGGATGTAATTCCCCCGCAGTTCATAGTACCCGAAATCCGGGATGTGGTTTCCGATTTTATAATGGAATCACTTAAAAGGGATAAAGAAACTGGCAGGTATAACAATTCCGTAAAAATACCCGGCCTTACACATTGGAAAGATAATCTGGAACAGTGGCTTAAAAGCTCTGTTTGCCGGACTATGGATGAGGATAAAAAAAATACCATTCTGAAAGAGGCACAAATCCGAAAGAAGAATGCTGCAAAATATTTTAACAGGAGAGTTTTCTGGCAGAGAAACTGGAGGAAAGCCCTGATTATTTCCCTGATTATCATAATATCGGGAGCCGTACTGGGCAGCATTATGAAAAGCGTTTTTGCTCCCAGGCAAACACACGGATATACCCCTATCGAGGTTGTTAAAGCATTTTATAACAGTATGAATACATTGGATTCCCAAATGATAGGTGATTGTGTTATCGACAGAGCGGGAAAAGA
>QILZ01000284.1 GCA_003233545.1 Spirochaetales bacterium | reverse complement strand
AAAAAGGCTGCCTCAATGTAATACAATTAAGATAAAATGAGAATATAAAAAAACATAGGCTATTAATGTTAAATTATCAATTAAATGCCCGTGTAAACCGAGAATAAATTAATGACAATGGAAAACAGTAAAGCGCAGCTGTTTATAAAAAGGTTAATGGCCAACCCGGCATTAGAGAATTATCCGCTGCTTCAAAAAGAAGAGCAGATAATCCGTTTCTTAAAGGTTAACGCAAAACAGCTGTACCCGACATTGGCCTCTGCTAATTTCTTTCCCGGAAAGAGCTGGAATTCCATATACCATATTCTGCATCAGGCCATTATCTTCGAGAGCAACCTTTTATTATTTCCCGAACTGGAAAACGTTATCAACAGTAAAATAGATTTTACTTTCATCCATTTTCTGGAAGAGAGGAAACAGGACATTACCGTTCTTAAGAAAAGTATACTGGAGTTTTTAAAGAGAATTTTATCAAAACCTCAGACAAGACAGAGTTTTATGGGGCCATATACAGCGATACTTAACAATTTACCGGAACCGTATTTAAATGAATCCTTTGAAAGAAAGAAATATATACATTTTGAACTTACCAAGGTGCAGAAATTAAAGATGGGAAAAGAGGAAGTAAAGAATTTTATCCTTGCACTGCTCCTTTTAAAACCCTCGGTTCACCTGCTTACAGCAGGTTTATCCGAAGAAGAATCCACCCTTCAATCGGGTGTTGTAAACCGGCAGTTTGCCGATAAAGCCTTTGCCATACTGTCCAATCACCTAAAGACAGTGCCGGAGCGGTTAATAAGGACTGCACTTGACAGCAGCCTTTCATTTCCCGAGAATAAGCAGGTGGAAGCAACATCCAGGATTACATCCATCTTTGCGGCAAGAGGCATAAATTACAGGCGTTTAACAAAAGTGGACAGAGGGGCCGACTCGCCTGACAAGAGCTGGTTTAATATTGCCCGGAGAAATTACAAATTCTACGGGTTCGATATTAATATGCTCGATGAATTCTATAAGATTGCGGCAGAGAACAGCTGGTAGGAGGTATTATGAGCAGAAAAATAACTGTTTTTTTCGAATCACTCGTTATCGCGGCTATCCTGCTTGTGCTTGTGCAGATGTTCCTCGAAGACTTCGCCGTAGTTGCAGGCTGGACTATGGATATCAGAAAAAAACTTGCAATTTCAAGTTTCTGTTTCGACCTTTTTTTTACAATCGAATTTCTTACAAGGCTTTTCTATGCCATTGCCAATAAAAAAATGTATCATTACCTGACCAGGGGTAGGGGCTGGATAGATTTTTTCGCATCCGTGCCGCTTTTAATATTTAACTCAGGGCCCATGATGCTCACACTCTTCCTTACCGGTTCGACGGTTATGGGCATAGGCGGTATTTTTAATGTGTTAAAGGTTATCAAAGCAATCCGCATAGCAAGGGTCTTAAGATTCTTAAGAATAATAAAAATATTCGGGAAAATACGGTACGTGGAATCCGTTATGGCACAGCGTCATATTGCTTCCATAACAACGATCAGTATTACAGTCATAGTTTTTTCTCTGTTCGGTGTGTCATTTGTCACGGGAAGTACCGATCTGCCCGGACTGGATACCTCTGTCTACAGACAGCAGCTTGCCATTGCGGAAACACTCGCCGGGACGGAAATAAACAGCAGCAAGTTCGATAGTACTATCAGCTACCTCGATAAGCTTGACAATAATCTTCTCATTGTAAAAAAAGCCGGAAAAGCACTTTACAGCAGGTATAAAAACGGATACTACGGCGAACATTTCGGACCCGGTGATTACAGCTACTTTAAAGAAAAAGATCTGGAGCTGTTCTTTGATACAAGGGTAATTTCCATTCAGAACTCCATTCAGAACCTTATATTCTTCCTTATAGTTCTTTTAACGGTAACTGCATTCCTTGTATTCTACAGCCCCCATTTTGCAATTACGGTAACAGATCCGCTTCACGTGATGGAGCGTGGCTTTAGAGACAGGAACTATAACCTTGAAGTTAAGATACCCGAAAAATATGCTCAGGACGATGTTTTCAGAGTTGCAAAACAGTACAATGAACATTTCCTCCCCTTAAAGGACAGAACAGCCAAACAGGAAGAGGATAGCGTTTTAAACATCGATATGCAGGATCTGGAAAACATCATACCCGGTTAAAATCTTTTATTATGGTTGTTTCCATTATAGAGCTTATCATCGATATTCCGGAAGCCCGCTCGCTGAAAGACAAACGCAGAGTAATAAAATCGATAAAGGACCGCCTTATCCGCAAATTTAAACTTTCCGTTGCCGAAGTGGACAGGCAGGACTCCATACGAACCGCAGTGCTTGCCGGAGCATTGGTTTCCAACTCCCAACAGCATGGAGAATCGGTACTTCATAAAGCTCTCAATCTTGTAGAAGATTCCTTTCCGGGTTATTTGTACAGGACAAAAATATTTTCGGAATTTTATTAAACTTAAATAAATTATAATTTCAAGTAATGCGCAGAACCGGGAAACCGGTTATTTTTCGTGAATCAGGTAAAGATCTTCTACGTTATATATTCTCGCACCTTTGCTGTACTGTAAAAATCCCTCGGTGGATTCGGTGGTTACCTTAATATAATGCCTTAAAGGTGTATAAGCCGGATCATCCACGGCAAGTTCCAGTTCGAACTCTTTCTCCAATCCCTTTGCATCGGCGGGTTCCGGGTATGGCCAGAATGAATAAACACCGGTTGCATTTGCCACTATCTGATATGGATTCTGCCAGTTCGGATTAACCATTTTTACTATGTTTCCATTTAAAAACAACGATACGGAAATACCGAAAACAGGCTCGAAGTTGATACTGTTAAATATCCTTCCCACAATCTGCGGAAAGTTAAAGAAAGGCCCATCCGGCAGCTCTTTCTCCCCTTCGTCATTATGGGGAAAGTGAGGCCGCTTGGCTCCCGATACATGTTCTATTCCGTCCTTGATCAGCGATACTATATCAGCCTCGCGCTGCAGCTTATCCTGATAATCGGACTCGAGGTGGGCAAGGCCGCGTCCGGAAACGGTATATATGGGAGATATTCTATTTAACACATAGCATGCCACATCGAGCCTGCATTGGTGGCAGGTGCAGAACTGCATACTCTGCTTAGCTTCCTCATCATCGAATATTTCATTAACCTTCCGAAGGACTTCGTCTTCCAACTGATTATGTATGTTCATAATCTAACCCTCCTCTTTATCATCATTCTTGCTTATTGCAAGAAGATCGGTCAGCATTGCAATACACTCACTGAAATCACGCAGTGAATCCCGTAATGAATAATAGTTAAGGCCTGCAAAATATATCTTCGAAAATACGGAGAAATTAAAGTCTTTTTCCCCTTTCTGAATATTCGTATAACAGCCGAATTCATAACAGACCTTAAGCATATCCTCCAGCCTTTCCTTCAGGAAATCGGACAGCGACGGCGGAAATGAAAAGGTATATGTAACTTCGAGAAATTTACTCTCTCTGTCTATAAAGAATCCCCCCTGCAGCCCGTCTTCTTTTTCGAAACCCGCTGTATATACATCTTCACCTGCTTCCGCATTGAATATTTTATATCCGAGTTCCTTAAAGAGAATCCTTGTCCGCCGTATTCTTTCTTCCATTAATTTTGAATGTTTCATCATTCCCCTCTCCATCTATTGCTATGTATATTTTTTTATTCCGCATTACCGGGCTCTCTAATTTCCCGAATACAAACGAACAGCAAGTGCTTCAGGAAGCCCTGCTTCTATTACTTTCCTTTGAGTAATGTCCACAGGATAATCGAATCTTACATATCTGTAAACATATTTTTCATCATCAAAAATACCTAAAGCTGCTTTTGAACTGCCGTCCCGCGGCTGCCCGACCGACCCCGGATTTATAAAGTAACGTTTCGAAGGATCGAGCTGTATTTCCGGTTTCATGTTTACGAGACCGCTTTCTTCCTCAAAAACGAGGGGTACATGCGTATGTCCGAAGAAACATATTCTCATATCCTTGAAATACCGGTTTATATAAAAAAAGTTTTCACTGATATCCGTATATGTTACGATGTATCTATCCTCATCTATGGGTGACCCGTGACATATAAGATACCTGTTATCGACCATTAATGGCCCTGCCGGTAATTTCTTTAATACGGCCATATTTTTTAAGCTGATATGTGCCTTAGTCCATTGTACGGCTTCCCTGGCCATGCTGTTAAAATAATCAATACTCATTAATCCGGCAACAGCTTTATCATGATTACCGCGTACCATAAAAGCCGCCAGTCCGGTAATTTCCTTAAGACATCTATTCGGATCTGCATTGTATCCCACTGCATCACCAAGGCAGACTATATAATCGACATCATACTTTTTTATCTCTTTTTCCGCAGAAATTAAAGCTTCCCAGTTACTGTGAATATCACTTAAAACAGCATACTTCATCTATACTATAATCTATTCCAATTCACGCGCCCATTCAAGCATCGATGGTAAATATTCGGATCAGGATTATTCTGCCACGCCAAACCATTTATCCATATCTGCCCTTCTTAATGTATCAGGAAGAGAATGCTCCCTGCTTATAAGGAGAGAAACACTCCTTAAAGATCCGGTAAAATCTTTAACCGTATCGCCTCTGAAAATTGACGAAGATTCGGTAAAACCATACGATTCGCCTTTTTCGGGATAAACGGAAAGATCGATTTCGAAGGATATCGGTTCCGGAATATCGATAATAACTTCCTGCTCAAGGATTTTTCTGCCGGCCAACTCACCGGCAATTCTTCTTTCGTACTCATCCTTTATTTTAATATCCGTTAAATCCCTATGTATGGGGTTATTATCATCGAAAGGAATTCTATATACCAATTTGTAAAGATTACGTTCCAATACCTTTTTCAGCAGTTTAAAGGGCGGATAACTGTATTTTGAGACAATAGAAAAAAATTCATTATCATCCAGACCATAGAGCTCTTCCCTTTTAATAATTCCCTCTTTTAATCCCATAATAACCGCCTTCTTTATCATAGCGGTTGCAATCCGTACGGTCTTATGCCAGTAAACGGATTTATACATGAGATATTTTGCAAAGAGAATACTCTCCACAGCCGATAAGCCTTTTTCCGATATGCCGATCCCCCTGCAGTCTGCCGGCTGCACTTCTCCGAGAATAAAATCGACATCCTGGATACCATAGGGAACACCACAGAAATAGGCATCCCTGTTAAGATAGTCCAGTTTATCCGGATCCAGAACTCCGGAAAGAAGCCGTCTGTAAAATTCCACCCTGACCCCGCCCTTGTATGCTGTTTTCTCATCGATAATTGCCGCTACAGCGAGAGGATCCACCCCTACGTTTTTTTTTAATATACCCGTAATACCGCTCCCCATTATCAGCTCCGAAGTAAGCTCCTCATGACTTTTAATATTAATATCCTTAAGAGAATGTGCAAAGGGATAGTGTCCGAGATCATGCAGCAAAGCCGCACAGAGAAAAGATTTTACACCTTCGACAGAAAGTTCTCCTACATCATCGAAAGCAACAAGATGTTTAATAAGCCTGTGAGCCAGGGCAAATACGCCGAGGCTGTGATTTAACCTTGTATGGGTGGCTCCGGGATATACAAGGTATGCCGGTCCTAACTGTTTTATCCTGTTTAATTTCTGAAAACATCTATCCTTTGTAACCTCCAGCAAGCTGCCGGAAAGGTAGATATTTTTCCATACAGGGTCTCTTATCGGTTTCGTGTAATCGTTATGAAGATGGTTCAGGATTGTCTGCTTCATTTTACCGAATGCTTCTTAGTATACTTAAGTAATCCGCCGGAAAGAAGAATATCGATAAAACGGTCAGAAACATTGCATTCCAGTACAATGGTTTTCTTCTTTTCTCCGCTCCCGCCGGCAATAGAAACGGAGACAGGCTTTCCGGCCTTTAAATTCTCCTTAAGCATACCGAATTCGATCACATCACCCTGCTCGATATCATTATAATCATCCCTGTCCCTGAAGGTTAAAGGCAGTATACCGAAATTCACAAGATTAGCCTTATGTATTCTTGCAAAACTTTTAGCGATTACAGCCCGTATCCCGAGATACATGGGAGCAAGCGCCGCATGTTCCCGCGAAGAACCCTGGCCGTAATTTTCCCCGCCTATAATAACACTCTCTTTCACTGCAAGGGCCTTTTTGTAAAACTCAGGATCGACCGCAGAAAAAACATACTTTGAAATTTCAGGAATATTGGACCTATAGGGTAGTACCTTTGCACCTGCAGGCATAATATCGTCGGTTGTAATATCATCCCCGACTTTTAAAATAATCTGCGCTTTAAACCGATTCTCCGGTACCTTTCCTTCCGGAACAGGCTTAATATTTGGTCCGCGGATAATCTCCGTGCCGCTTCCGTCCTCCGGCGGCTTAATAATCATTGCATCGTTTACTATAATCTTCGAACTTAAATCCCTCCCCGGAAAAGACCCTAAGTTTCTCGGGTCTGTAAGAACACCTCTTAAGGCAGTAGCCGCAGCCGTTTCCGCGGATACAAGATATATCCCGGCATCCCTTGTTCCGCTTCTGCCCATAAAATTGCGGTTAAACGTCCTGACACTTACACCGCCGGATGAAGGGGCGAAACCCATACCTATACACGGGCCGCATGCACTCTCCAGAATTCTTGCTCCGGATTCTATCAGTACGGATGTTATTCCGAGATCCGTTGCCGTCATCAAAGCCTGCCTGGAACCGGGAGAAACCCCCAGAGAAACATCAGGTGCAATTATATTTCCTTTCAGAATATCAGCCGCTACGGCAAGATCGTTAATCGAAGAATTGGTACATGAGCCTATGGCAACCTGGTCCGCCTTTATTCCTTCTATTTCATGAACAGGAACAACATTATCCGGCATATGGGGCTGCGCGGCCATAGGCACAATATCGCTTAAATCGATTCTTATTACCCGTGAATAAACTGCACCGATGTCCGCAGAAACAGGTATCCAGTTTTTTTCCCTTTTCTGTACACTTAAAAATTCCCTTGTAACTTCATCGGAGGGGAATATGGAGGTGGTAGCTCCGAGTTCCGCACCCATATTGGTTATTGTCGCTCTTTCAGGTACGGTTAAGGTTATAACTCCGCTGCCGAAATATTCATACACCTTCCCTATTCCGCCTTTAACGGTTTCCGTCTTTAATAATGTCAGTATTACATCCTTGGCGGAACAGAAATCATTAAGTTTTCCGGAAAGCTCTACTCCGACCACCTCCGGCATCTTAAGATAAAAAGGTCCGCCCGCCATCGCAACTGCTACATCCACACCTCCCGCACCTATTGCAAGCATCCCCATTCCGCCGTTAGTCGGCGTATGAGAATCCGAACCTATCAATGTTTTCCCGGGAATGCCGAAACGTTCCAGATGAACCTGATGGCATATTCCATTACCGGGCCTGGAAAAATAGATTCCGAAACGCGAAGCCACACTCTGTAGATATCTATGATCATCCATGTTCTTAAAATCCGTCTGGAGCATATTGTGATCCACATACGAAACGGAAATCTCCGTTTTTACCCTGTCGATACCCATGGCTTCCAGTTGAAGGCAGGCCATTGTCCCTGTAATATCCTGGGTAAGAGCCTGGTCCATCCTGATTCCGATTTCCTCACCAGCTTTTAAGATTCCGCTTACAAGATGTTCTTTTATTATCTTTTCCGTTAAGGTTAACCCCATATATTCCTCCGAAATGCATTAAAAATCAGTCTTATTAATATACAGTAATTCAGGCTGATATTCCAGTATTTGACGAATATCATTTCATCTGATAAGAATTAGATATGCGCAAAGCTTTTTTTATAATTGTCTGTTTTACAGTTTTACTTTCCTGCAGTAAGGGGAAAAAGTCCGTGCAGGCACGGACAAATTTCCCGAACAGGAGCACCACCTCTGCAGTACAGCCGAAAACCGGTAAAACCAATCCCAACAAGGTCGTATTAAAGAGAAATACCGGTCTGAAACCCAGTGCAAAGAAAGCAGAAGGCAGTATCGCGGATATCCTCCTTCCTATGAATAACGGCCCCTCTGTTTTCCCGGAAGATTTTAAAATCGGCGGATTACAGCCGGAGATAGATATTTCGAAGGAAGACAGGTATATTCTGACCCCGGCAAAGGAATTCTTAGATGGCCTGCGCAATAGTACCATTAATAAAGAAGCTGTAAATCCGGATGATTATCAGAGTATAAAAAAACTATATTCATATTATCTTAAAAAACCCGGTCAAATTAAAAGTTACAGGATCGGAACTGTCAACAGGCCGGATAAACAAACCGTTACCGTAAACATCAGGCTCTTCGGTTTAAAAGGCTCGGCAGAGGGTCAGTTGTATCTTAAAATAAAAGACGGCAAATGGTTTATTACGGATGTACAGTTAAATCTTAACCGGCTGTCTGTAAAGCAAAAAAAGGAAAAATTTGTCCCTAATTCCTACAGCTGGATCATGGAGGAATAAAAAAATGAAACAAATCGTTCTGACAGAGGCAAAAGCAGAGGAACTTCTTTCCCGGTATGTAATTTCGGACTGGCTTAAAAAACATAGTATTGCCACGAGTGCCGTTATGCGGGGGCTCGCCAGGCGGCTCGGCACGGATGAGAAAGGATGGGCGGCTATCGGAATGGTTCATGATCTCGATTTCGACCTTACACAGAACCCCGAAATCCACGGATTAAAAACCATCGAAATTCTAAAACCCTTTAAGGTTCCGGAGGAATATTTAAATGCGATCAAGGCTCATAATGCGGAAGGGCTGGGGGTTGAACGAAAAACAGTTTTGGACTATGCTTTAACCTGCGGGGAAACAATTACCGGGTTGATAGTAGCAGCGGCACTTGTAATGCCCGATAAAAAGTTAAGCTCGGTAAAACCAACATCTGTAGTTAAACGAATGAAAAAAAAGGATTTTGCGAGGAAAGTCTCACGTGATAATATAATGCTGTGCGAAAAAATAGGTATAGATATCGATGAATTCTCAAGTATAGCAGTTATGTCCATGAGAGAAATTGCGGATCGGTTAGGTCTTTAATTAACTGATTGTAAGAATGAAAAAAGGTGTATTCCTTTTTATTATACTTTCATTTCCTCTTAATCATGCAATGCCTGATACTTTAAAAGAAATAGGTCAGGTTGTCGACAGGATCAGTGCTTATATCACCACGAATATAATAGACAGGCCGGGCTACAGCATTTCCGTAGAAACCTTTCTGCCGAATAATCCTGAAGACGGAGAATCGGACCTGCTCGGCCGGAGAATATCCGGTCTGCTGGAACTTCGCCTTGCAGAACTCTACAGAGATGTTACCATAACTCACATTTCCAGTGACAGGGTAATGTTTACCGTATCGGGAGAAATTCAAGTACTCCGGGAGAAAGTAAGGATAGTTGTGAGGATCATAAAGGCAGACGGCTCGTTAATCGGAGGGATGAACATCGATCTCGCAAGAAGTCCCGGCATAAATGCACTTATAAATTCCGCTTCCAATCAGGATGCGGAAGAACAGCCCATCTTAAACGACCCTTTTGAACCCGACGATAACCCGGGATTCGAAGTGGAGATAAAACCGGAAGGTATCAGTACTTTTCAGAGAAGCCTTACGGACAATGATACGGACCGGTTTATATTTCAACTGAAACACAAAGAATCGGTAACAATCTCGACAATATCCGACATCGACATACGGATACTTCTCTTTCGTGAAGGAGAAGATTTTCCTTATGCATCCAATGGCAGTTCTTCCCCGGAGATATCATCAAAACTCACAGTGAGTCCGGATACGGGAATATACATTATCGAAATATCAGGCTTTACCCCCTATACTACGGGACCATATAAACTTATAGTAGATTTTACACGCAACATTAATGACGGCTCGAAATCCGGTAATAAAGAAAAACTGGCAGAGACATTAAAGTCAGGCAAAACTCAAAAACGTATCATCACACCGAATAATACGGACTGGATTCGGATTGCCCGGGTAAAACCGGGCTTCTACTCCATTGTTCTGCAAAGTACCGAAGCTGTCCTTTCATTGTCTGTTTATAATGATACGGAAAATAAATATCTCTTTAAAGAAACAGGAAGCAAACCCGGCGTACCGGTCACAGCGGGCCTTTTTTTAGGGATTATGCCGATCAAGTTAAAAGTGGAAATGCTCAATTCCGATATTCAGAGGGCAGAGTATTCCATCACTCTTAACA
>QILZ01000162.1 GCA_003233545.1 Spirochaetales bacterium | reverse complement strand
CTTTTGTGTCAGCTAATGCTAATGACAAGGATTCGGGGTTGGGCTTAGTGCTTATAGGGGGGATTTTGTTTCCTTATATTTTTATTAAGCTGACAGGCGGGATAAGCTACGTAATAGCCTTTTAGAAGCCTGTCCGGCATATAAAAATCCTCTTTTCTTTCCTCTTCCGTTTTAATGTTAATAACTAAGGTTTCTATAATTGAAAAAATGGCAGTCGAATTGACAATATTTTATAATTTTAAACAGAAGGCAGGCGAGCCAGGACCCGCGTGGTTTTCTGGCTCGATATCCGGAAGGGGCTATACTTGACGAAATACAACGTACACCGGAGCTTTTTTCATATATCCAGACCATAGTTGATGAAAAAAACCGGGAAGGGTTCTTTATTTTAACCGGAAGCCGGCAATTTGAAATGTTAGAGAATTTAACCCAGTCATTGGCAGGCAGAACAGCGATAGTGAAATTACTTCCCTTTTC
Organism: Spirochaetales bacterium; assembly: GCA_003233545.1. Lineage (GTDB taxonomy): Bacteria > Spirochaetota > Spirochaetia > SZUA-6 > SZUA-6 > SZUA-6. The sequence continues at coordinate 9,791 of QILZ01000162.1, read as the reverse complement.
ATACGACGAAATCTACCATAGTTCTCCTCCTCCTGATTTGTTTTCTCTCCTTTATAGCGGTTTTTATCCCCGAATATTCGATAAAAAACTTAATCCTACCGAAGCTTTATCTTTCTATGTTTCAACTTACCTTGAAAGAGACGTTAGGAATATGATTAATGTTAAAGATCTTGCTCTTTTTGAGAACTTTCTGAAACTATTAGCCGGACGCAACGGCCAGGTTTTAAATATGAATACACTTGGTGATGACAGCGGATTAAGCCATAACACAATTGGAAGCTGGATTTCTGTACTCGAGGCAGGCTATATAATTAAGAGGATTTCACCTTATTATCGCAATTTGAATAAAAGATTAATTAAAGCCCCGAAAGTATACTTTCTGGATTCAGGACTATTATGTTATTTATTAGGTATTACCGAAGCTAAGCAGTTAATAACTCACCCTTTACGGGGAGCTGTATTCGAATCCTATGTAGCTTCGGAAATTTATAAGTACCACTATCATCATGGAATTCCTGACAATATATACTATCTTAGAGATTACCAGGGGCATGAAGTCGATGTAATTATTGAAAGAGGGCTTTCTGCCGATTTGGTTGAAGTTAAATCTGCAGCGACCTTTCAAAGTAATTATTTAAAAGGGCTTGCCTATTTTGAAAAATTCTACACAGGAAAAGTTGACAAGGTCTTGATTTATGGAGGAGAAGATAATTATAAGTACAAAGATACTCTTGTAATAAACTGGAAAAGCATATCGTCGCTGTTTAATAAAAAATAGTCTTTACGGAAATTATTCTTGCCCTTTGTTTCTGTTTCGTACTGCGCCTTTGGAAATGGTGATATCAAGTTAATTATGGTTCATCGTTTGCCTTTCATTTCGAAAATTATATAGAGACATTTCTCTTCTACCGGATATTAATATGTGAGATAAACAAACTTTTATTGCGGTCATCTGTTTATTACATATTTCCACGCTGTCTTCTACTGTACTGTCCTGCCGGAGGGGAAATGCCATAATAACACGGCAATTTTAAGGAGTTGACCTTTTAAATTTATCTTCGTAACTTAGGAGTATCAGCTGTTTATGTTTCTGCCAATGCTGACGAATCTAACTGTATAGAGGGAGGCGGGATTATGCGGAGGGTTTTGTTTTTCCTTTTTTTCATCGGGATAATTACGGTTAATGTATCATTCGCTTCAGCGGAACCGGCAGCTTCGGGAAAAAGTGTAAAAGTTACAATAATAGGTGACGGCGCTTTTGCCTTGGTTTCCGGGGATTATCTGGTTCCGGGGGTAAGAATCGTGTATCAGCCGAAGTTGTTGGGTGCCGGGGGAGAGATAGTGTCATTCTACGGGCAGCAGCAGGATTTCTACCTGTCTGCTCTCGGACTGGTAAAGCTGGGCTGGTTTCATCTGGGGCTGGGCGTATCGATGATGGTAAAGTTACCCCGGGATAATCCGGATCTCTGGACTTCCGACCTTGACAAGCTGATGCCTGCAGTTTCGCTTGGGGTTAATGCACCGGTCTGGAAAATCGGGCCGGGAAGGCTGGGCTTTAACGCATCTCTGGATGCTTTCCTGTCGACGTTCCCAATGCCGGATAATCTCAATCTTGCAGGGGCGATTGGTGTGCCGATATTGTTTGCACTCATGAGTGCCGTAAAGCTGACAGGCGGTTTAAGCTACGTAATCGCCTTGTAAGAAGCCTGTCCGGGAAGGGACATATGAGTTTTATACAGTCGGCTGCCGGAATTACGGGATGGCAGCCGGGCATTAAAGCGGTAGGGCATGGGTGTGCCGGGTTATTTGGCTGTAAACTTAAGCAGTTTTATTACTCTTAAGCTCGTTATTGTTTTATTATTTTCTTCGGCTTTTCTCTGAAGCCTGTTATTTATTGCCGCGGTACAATCCGGTACAAGATAACAGTTATATCCTTTTAAAGTAAGTGTCTTCATGGTTAACTCCACGCATTGATCGGTAGTAAAACCGCAGAAGAATATAGTTTTTATTCCTCTTTCTTTAAGCAGTTCTTCCAGGTTACTCCCTTCACATGCATCAAAACTATACCTTCCCCTGACTACCATATCTTTTTTATCATAGACTCCTTCCGTAAATTCCGCTTTCCAGGTGCCCGCTGTAAATCCTTTAAGTAATTTCGGAGGGAAAGGTATTTTTTTGTATCTTTCTTTATCTTTTTTATCTAAGATCAGGGGTGCGTGTATAACAGGAAAACCATTTGTTCTTGCCCTGTTAATCAAACCAATCGTGTTTTTTAAAACATTCCTTGACGTATATTCTTTCCTGATAAGCCGGTGGAGAAAGCCCTTTTCTGTCCATGTTTTCTGAAATTCAATCAGAAGAAAGGCCGTATTTTCAGGATTTATACTTTCGGGCGAATCTGTCATTTTTAAAACCTCCTGTTTCTATATGATCGATACATAAGAAATACTTAAGGAGGGCAGAAAAGTCATTTACATATGTTGATTAGAATGACTATTCTTTTAATTTTTTCCTGATTCTGCTTAATTGTGTCGGAGTAATTCCCAGATAGCTTGCGATATGATAGTGGGAAATTGTGTTTTCCAGATCAGGATATCTGCCGATGAAATATTTATAATTATTAACCGTTGTATCGGATAAGAACCTTATTTCCTTTTCCTGTTTTTGATCCAGGTAGTTAATGATCACTTTTTGTAAAAAAATATTAAACTCTTTGAATTCATTTAGTAATTCGACAAATTCGGGATATGAAATACAGAGCAGGGTTGCTGTAGTCAGTGCCTGTATATTCGAGACACTTTTCTTATCCGGGCCTATACTTGCCGCAACAAAACTATTTTCTGTAAAAAAATGCTTATTCCATTCTTCTCCGTTTTCTGATAGGTAAAACATCCTTAATATCCCGCTGCATATAAATCCGAATTCCTTTGGGAATTGATTCTCCTTCGAAAAATATTCGTTTTTGGTTAATTTTTTATAGTATAGTAACGATTCTAACCTGGCCCGGCATTCATCTCCGGCCGGGTAAATATTATCGACGGCTTTCATGAATTGACAGATACGTTTTTTTTCTATCGATATTATACACATTTGTTTATCCGTGTTTCTTTGCCGATTCTATTGCAGTATCGATTTACATTCAAGTACTGTTTTCCAGGCTATTCTTGAATTTTAAATATTTTTTAAAATTAACCTTGACATAACATAATGTATACGTATACTTTTCAATATGATTAATCAGCATGATGTTGCAAGAGAGGCCGGAGTTTCCAGTGCTTCCGTTTCCAGGTATATAAATAATCCTTCGTCGATAGGATTAAAAACGGCAAACCGTATAAAGGCTGCTATAAGCAAATTAGGCTACCGTCCGAATTTTACCGCTAAAAGTTTAAAAACAGGAAGGTTTCATCGAGTGGGGATAATTTCCGCTGCGAAGGGTCCTTTTTACTGGGATGTTCTGGATTATATAGAGGAAACATTGTTCGAATGGGGTTATTTTATAAATATCGCCATTACAAGGGAATCGGAGCAGTCAAGACTTAAGACTATCCAGCTTGTAAAGAATAAACAGGTGGACGGGGTCATAATCTTCCCTCTTCTGACAGGGGAAGATGACAATATTATCGATTATCTGAAAAAAATGGGAGATAAATTTGTTGTTCTGGACCGTTTATACAATGATGATTCGATGTATCAGATAACAACGGATAATTATGAAGCAGGCAGGACGGCAGCGCGTGTGCTGCTTAAACGGGGGCATAAAGATTTCCTGTTTATCTGGGGAGTAAAAGATGTTTTTTCGGCTCATGAAAGATTTAAAGGTTTTTACGAGGAATTAAAAAATGCAGGTATTACACTCGAAGATGACAGACAGGTTATTGGAGAGTTTAATGCGGAACACACGTACAATGCCGTAGTCGATTCTTTTTCTGATCTGCCCCGTTTTACTGCTGTTTTTGCCTCGAATGATCCTTCTGCAATAGGTTTTGTAAGAGCTGCAGAAAAGAACGGACTTAAAACACCTTTAGATTTTTCTATAATTGGTTTCGACAACGCCGATTTCTCCGCATATACAAACCCGAGGTTAGCCACTTTCCGTCAGCCGGTACAGACCCTGGGAACTCTTGCAGCGCGAATGTTGATATCTCAGATTGAAGGGAAAAAAATAGAGGAGAGAAGGGTGGTGTTAAAGGCTGAGTTTATATTGAGAGAATCAGTATCAGCTATTTTTTAACGAAGAATATGTATACGTATACATATTCTTCGCTGTATCCGATGTTATCGGATAAAAACAATATTAAGGAGGACCATATGAAAAGTGTAATCGGGCTACTGCTGTCATTTATGCTGCTCAGTACGAGCTTATTTGCCGGCGGAAAACAGGAGGTGAAAAAATATAATCCGGATTCACCTGTAACTATCACTCTCGGCGGGTATGGTGATCTGGAAACCGCTTATAAGGCTGTAGTCGAATCAAAAGATTTCAAGTCGAAATATCCCAATATGAAAGTGAAATTTGTAACGAATGATTTCGCAGCTCATCATGACAGGTTAACGACTGCCATCGCAGCGGGAAAAGGTGCTTTTGAAGTCGAGGCTATAGAGATAGGATATATTGCGAAATTCGTTGCAAACGGCGGCTTAACAGATCTTTCCGGATCTCCGTTTAACGCTAAAGACGCGGTAAAGAACATAGTTAAGTACGCAGTATCAAATGCAACCACTAAAGACGGAAAAATAATTGCTGTTCCCGTTGATATTGCACCTGCGGTTATGTTTTACCGTAAAAGTCTTACGGACAAAGCCGGTGTCGATCTGTCCGATGTAAAATCCTGGGATGAATACATTAAGGCCGGCAGGAAATTGACTGTCGATAAAAATGGTGATGGTAAGATAGATCAGTATGCCCTGACAAGTCCGGAAAGTGTCTGGGAGATACCTTTAAACGGAGGCAAGGGAGGCTGGTTTAGCAGCGGCGGAAATGTACTGGAACCAAAAGAACGTTTTATCAATGTTCTTAATCTGGTAAAAAAGATCAGGAAAGCGGGTATCGATGCAGATTTAGACGCCTGGTCCCAATCATGGCTGGCATCTTTTAAAACGGGACTGGTTGCAACACATTTTTCCGGAGCCTGGTGGGGAGGTGCTTTAAGAACCTGGGTAGCCCCGAAGGAAAAGGGTGACTGGCGTGTTGCTTATCCGCCCGGAAAGGCTCTTGCTTCCATAGGAGGAACTTATCTGTCAATTCCCGAACAGATTTCCCTCGATAAAAAACTGCCTGCATGGGAACTGATTAAATATTTAACAACCAATCCTGCCGCTCAGCTTATAACATTTAAAAAGATCGATGCCTTTCCGAGTTTAACTACCATATTTAATGATCCGGTAATGGACGAACCCGTAGCATATTTCGGAAACCAGAAGGCAAGAAAATTGTTTGCTGAAATTGCGCTTAAGATTCCGGAAAGCAGTGTCAGCAAATATGATGTAATAGCAAGGGACATCTGGATTACTGCGGTAACAAATGTTATTATAGGTAAGTCTTCGGTCGAAGCAGCTTATGATAAGGCAAAAAAACAGATAGAAAATAGAATTCAATAATCCCTGTGTTATACAAATCATAAAATGGGGCTTAAATTATAAGCCCCATATTAATTCGGGAGTCTATATATGGTTAAAAAACGATCTGCAGGCCATACATTACTATGGAAAGTATCAGGAACTCTTAAATACCTGGTTCTTTTCGGGGTAAGCCTTATTTTTATATATCCCTTCTATTATGTTTTTGTCCTGGCAACGAGGGAACGCGGGAATATGTTTAAGGTTCCGCCGCCTTTCTGGTTCGGGCATGGCATAGTCGATAACTATAATTCTCTTTTAAAGAACCTGCCTTTCTGGAGAAATATGCTGAATAGTACCGGTATTGCAGTGCTGGCCACTTTTACGACTGTTATTTTCTGTACAATGGCAGGTTTTGCCTTTGCCAAGTACAAATTCAAAGGGGAAAACTTTTTATTTAATTTTATCCTGGTAACACTTGCAATCCCCCAGCTTCTCGGAATAATACCCTTTTTTAAAATGATGGTCTGGTTTAACTGGCTTAATACATGGTTTCCCCTTTTTATTCCGACTATGGCTAATGCTTTCGGGATATTTTTAATGAGGCAGTACCTTGCCGGTTCGGTTCCTCTCGATCTGCTCGATGCGGCAAGAATCGACGGAATAGGAGAATTCAAGATACTTGTAAAAGTTGTTTTTCCTCTTGCAAAACCCGCTATTGCGGTCCTCGGGATAAGTACGTTTATAGGTTCATGGAATAACTTTTTCGGTGCTCTTGTTATTCTCAGGGATAAAAGGGCATACACGATTCCTGTTGCTCTTTCCAGTCTTCTCGGCATACACAATATTGATTTCGGCGCTATAATGATGGGAACAGCTCTTTCCCTGGTTCCTCTTTTGGTAATCTTTCTTTTTTTCTCAAAACAGATTATCTCCAATCTGCTTGCGGGAAGTTTAAAAGGAGTTGCAAGGTGAAGATGAATCAGCAGAAAATAGCACCTTATCTGTTTATAAGCCCGTTCTTTATTCTGTTCTTTATATTCGGTGCATTTCCGGATTTGTTCTCTCTCTTTCTCTCTTTTACCAGGTGGAACGGGATGAGTAAAATAGAATTTGTAGGGCTTAAGAACTTCATTTATCTCGTTACAAGGGATGATTTTTTCTGGAAATCGCTTACAAATACATTTTTTCTTCTTTTGATCGGTTCCCTTCTTCAGCATATTATTGCTCTCCCTCTTGCGGTAATGCTCGATTCGAAAGTTTTAAAGGGCCGGGAGTTTTTCAGAACGGCATATTTTCTTCCCTATATAACAAGCACCGTTTCCATAGCATTTCTGTTCGGTTATCTTTTTGACAGGAATTTCGGATTATTTAATTATTTAATGGAACTTGCCGGACTGCCGGGAATTAAATGGTTCAGCGAACCCTCGACGGTAAAACCGGCAATTGCCATTTTATTAAACTGGAGATGGATAGGCTGGAATACAATACTGTACCTTGCAGGACTTCAGTCCATACCGGGAGAACTTATAGAATCGGCCAGGGTCGAAGGTGCAGGCAGGTATGCGATCTTTTTTTTCATTTTACTGCCTCTTCTGCTTCCCGTTATTTTCTTTGCAGTATCATTAAGCATAATTTTCGGTATGCAGCTTTTCGATGAAGCCTTGATACTGACAGGAGGCGTGGGGGGAAATCCGGGCGGAGTGGATAATGCGGGATTAACAACCTTAATCTACCTATATACAGTGGGTTTCAGGTGGGGGAAATTTGGTCTTGGCAGTGCGGTTTCCTGGGTTCTTTTTCTTATAATTATCTCAGCTACGGTAACTTTTAAAAAAATTATAGAAAGGATACAGCATTGAAAGACGGTATTATTTTTGGTGCGGCAACAAGTGCATACCAGATAGAGGGAAATACTTTTAAAGACGGTGCCTGTTCTTCTAACTGGCATGAGTTTGCAATGAGCCCGGGAAAGATAAAGGACGGAACTACGGGATTGGTGGCATGTGATCATTATAACAGGTACAGGGAAGATGTAACACTTTTAAAAGATATCGGGTTCGATGCCTATAGATTTTCTGTTTCATGGGGCAGGATATATCCTGAGGGTGTACAAAAATCAAACGGGAAAGGACTCGCATTTTATGACAGGCTGATCGATGAACTTCTAAAAAGCAGCATTTCGCCTTATCTTACTCTATTTCACTGGGATTTACCGGTCTGGCTGGCCGCGGCAGGTGGGTGGTCTAACAGGGATACCGCATTCAGGTTCAGAGATTATGCCGGACTGTTGTTCGGAAAATTCGGCGACAGGGTTAAGAACTGGATAACGCTTAACGAGCCATGGTGCGTTTCTTTTCTCGGATACTGGGAGGGGAATCATGCTCCCGGAATAAGAAATGATTTTTCACAGGTTCTTTCTACAACACATCACCAGCTTCTTGCGCACGGACTTTCAGTTGAAGCTTTTCGTTCTACAGGTTCATGTAAGGACGGTAGAATCGGAATAAGCTTAAATCCTCTGATTGTTTATCCGTCAGATAGTAAAAACCGGAAGGATATCAAAGCTGCTGAAACGGCATGGGAGATACACTCTGCATTTTACCTTGATCCCATCTATAAAAAGCATTACCCGGAAATAATTATGAATTTTATTAAAAGGTTTCAGCCTTTTCTTATTTCTGATAATGATATGAATATAATAGGCGGGAAGATGGATTTTCTGGGAATTAATTACTACTGCCCGTCAGCAGTAAAAGCCGATTCTTCTTTTTTCGGGTTTACTCCTGTCAGATTTTCCGGGAAAACAAGGAGTTATAATATTCTGGATTGGGCGGTTTCCCCCGAAGGATTGTACGACCTTCTTAATAAAATTAACCATGAATACACGAAAGCCCCGATTATTATTACGGAAAACGGTTATCCGCTTAGAGAAATAATCCCGGAGGGGCGGAAGATGGAGATGGATGATAGTGAAAGAATTCAGTATATCAAGGATCATATCGGGATAATAAAAAGGGCAGTACAAAGCGGAATACCGGTAACAGGCTATTTTGTCTGGTCGCTTCTCGATAATTTCGAATGGGCAGAAGGATATGAAGTAAGATTCGGGATTGTAGGTGTGGATTTTAAAAATCAAAAAAGAATTCCCAAAAAGAGTGCCCTCTGGCTGAAAGATTTTCTTACAGGCAACAAAACGACAAGAAAATCTTAAAAAGAATAAATATGAAGGCATTGGAAAGCCGGAACCGCTAAGGCATAGCTTATAAGGATATTTTAATTAAAAGGCTTGACAGTAAAAAGGAGAAATGATAATCTCGACAATATGAACGTAAGCGTTTACGTGGGAGCTGAAATATTAAGCAGATGAAACCGACAATTAGTGATGTTGCAAAAAAAGCCGGAGTATCGATAGCTACGGTTTCACGAATATTAAACGAGCTGCCCGGGTATACAAAGGAAACCCGGAAGACGGTATTGAATGTAATCAGAGAGATAGGATATAAACCAAACGCAATTGCAAGGGGACTGGTAAAGAAACATACTTATACGATGGGTGTATTGCTTCCTAATATATCGAGCAGACTGGCTTCGGCACTATTAAAAGGGATAGAGGATGCCGCGCATCGGTTGGGCTACAGTGTGATAATCTGTAATACGGATAATGACGGGAAAAGGACGGTAGAATATTTAAATGTTCTGGCGGAAAAACAGGTGGACGGAATTATAATAGCGAGTGAATGGCTGAAAGATGCTTACGGAGAGGCCTTATTAGCGATGAAAATACCTGTTGTTCTTGTTTTAACGGTTTCCTATCGTTTTCAGATTCCATATATAAAAATCGATGACAAACAGGCAGCATATCAGGCAACAAAATATCTTATAGAAAAAGGACATAAGGAAATAGGTATGATCGGAGGATCAGCTCAGGACATGATTTCCGGTCTTCCAAGGATCGAGGGGTACAAACAGGCCTTGGCTGATTACAACCTGACAATAACCGAAGACCGTATTGCTTCCGGTAATTTTGCTTACAAAAGCGGTATAAGGTGTATGGGTGAGTTGTTTCATAAAGTCCCTGAGATTACCGCTGTTTTTGCCGCGAGTGATGAAATGGCATTAGGCGCACTGTCCTTTGCTTATACAAAAGGCATTAAAGTTCCGGAAGATTTATCGATAATCGGATATGATGATACTCAGGACGCCGAGATGACTATTCCTCCTTTAACTAC
>QILZ01000109.1 GCA_003233545.1 Spirochaetales bacterium | reverse complement strand
CTCCTCGACGACGGAAGGCTTACAGACGGACAGGGAAGAATCGTCGACTTTAAAAACTGTATAATCATTATGACAAGCAACCTGGGCAGTGATTTAATCCTTCAGGCGCAGGGTCCGGAAGAGATAAAAAAGAGTATAGATGGTCTTTTAAAGGCAAAATTTAAACCCGAATTCTTAAACCGGATAGACGAAGTAATCACATTCAGCAGGCTCGGTAAAGCTGAAATTCTAAAGATCGTGGATATCCAGCTTAACGAACTAAAGAGCAGACTTAAGGAAAACAAGCTATCCATAGTTGTATCCGAAAAGGCAAAAAAATATCTTGCAGATGCAGGATACGATCCTATGTTCGGAGCACGGCCGTTAAAACGGACGATTCAGAATCTTATTCAGAATCCGCTTGCAAAAAAGATTATTTCGGGGGATTACACGGAAGGCGATACAATATACGTCGATACAGATCCATCAGGGCTGACATTTTTAAAAAAGCAGGGAAAAACGGAAGAGAAGATTAAACCTTAATTGTTACAGGCAATGGATTTACCTCTGTGTCACAAATATCTTGTTATACACATCTTCTCCGTAACTGGTCTGTAACGGCTCGCCTCTGATAATTTTAAAAGTTCTTTTTCCTTCGGACAGCCTTTCCGCCCGCAGGAAAATAGTGTTTTCCATTTTTTTGCCGTAAAGACTCCTTGCAAATTCATATAAATGTGTAACAAAGAAAATCTTAATACCCTTTTTCATTAATGCATTAATTATCTGTCTTGCAATTTCCGAACCTTCTCTTTCATTAGTAGCGGCAAATGATTCATTGAACAGCACCATCGAATCGGGCGTTATTCTGTCTACGATATCACTCATTCTGCTGAGCTCCTCATCGAGTTTGCCGCTTTTCATAGTAACATCTTCTTCCCGTTTGTAGTGCGTAAAAAGACCATTGCAAAGATTGGCACAGAAAGACCAGGCAGGTACAAACATTCCGCATTGCATCATCAATTGAGTTATGCCAATGCTTCTCAAAAAAGTTGATTTACCACCCTGGTTGGTTCCTGTGATTATTACCAGATCTTTATTATCAGCATCTACGCCGTTGCCCACAATTTTTTGTTTTATTGTTAAGCTTAAACAGATATCGTACAATCCTTTAAAGGAGTGTCTGCGCTCTTTAAGGGCTGCAACCACAGGAAAAGATATTGGTTCCCCCATTTCGGTAAGTTGTCCGTGTAAATTTAAACTGCCGATGTAAAAGGCCAATTCGGTCCGAAGCATTTTAAAGAAATTGTCGATATGATCGACAGATTTAGCAAGTGCATTGGCAACAAGGTTAATTCCTCTGTCCCGTAAGTCCGATAATGCTTTAGCACCGTTTTCATCGCGTTCGGCGATACGGAAAGTGTAAGCTTGTGTTTTTCTGGAAAAGATCCGGTTTATCCACCTTGATTTATTGTCCGGCGGTTTACGTAGTTTGTAATTAGTGCCTTTATTACCTTTTCCTAATTCTGCACTGATCAAAACTCCATTACGGAATTTTAGTTCCTTAAGATGATGTTGTACTCTGGCAAAATATTCGGTATCAAGTTCCTTTTTCAGCATAGAGAAAAATGCTGTAAAACCCTCCGATTCGAATTTGCCGGCGTGTTCATCGGCTATATTCTTTAGTTTCCTGAGCAGGGTTACAAAAATATGTAATATTTCTATCGATCCATGGAGTATCGCACCCGGATATCTGTTAAAAATACCGTAATAGCTTTTTTTCTTGCTTTCGCTCGATTCCACAGCGATATCATAAATATCCCTGACAACAGAAGAATTTTTCAGGCAATCCTTAAGAATTTCCTGACGATACCGTATTGTGTCCGGATTGTTTAAACTCATTAAAACAACCTTCCCTGCCACTTCGGACAAAAAATTGTCATCGAGCGCCATTGCGTTAAACAAAGTGTTTAATTCCAGGTCCTGCGTTAATGCTTCCGCATTTGGAGGCAGTGTCTGCTCCGGATTAAAATCACGATCCCTGTACATCAGAAAAGCTTTCATGATTTTATGCGCTCCTCTAAATGATCGTATGTAAGCCTGTACTTTTCGGCGATAGACAGCGCGTACGCAAGCCCGTCCGCCACACTTCTTACAATTTTATAGGTCCGCACTGCCGGATTTTCGGGTACTACCATGCTGACCATACTTACGGTTTTTTCACTAAAAGATGATAATTCATCTAAAAACGTTACCAGAACACATAACGAATCCAATTGTATTATTCTTTCCATTACTTTTTTGCTCAGAAAAACAGCGTCCTTTAATGTTGTGGATGTGAAGATTTCATTCATAATGATGATGCTGCCTGTTGTTGAACTATTTAGAATATCATAAATTCTTACCAGGTCATCTTCCAGTTTACCTCTTAGGTTTTTGATGTTCTCTTCTTTTTCGAAATGCGTAAAAATCTTGTCATATAGAAAGAGCTGTGCTTCCCTGCCCGGGACGGGGCAGCCGATACCTGCCAAATAATGTAATTGACCGAAGGTGCGGGCAAAAGTTGTTTTGCCGCCCTGGTTCGGTCCTGTCACTACAATTATGCGCTCTTTGTCTTTCAGATAAAAATCATTGCAGATAACGGACGAGTCTTCGGTAATGAGACTATAGGCCAGGGCTAAATCAAATCCTTCATAATTATAAATATCTTTACTTTTATCTAAAATCACAGGATAACAAAATTTTAATCCGTCCCGTTTAAATATCGCAGTAAATTTCAGATAGGATATGTAGAACTGTATTTCTCTGTCGAAGCTGCCTATGGTTTCATCGATATAACTACTATTTTTTATGCAAAATTCATCGAGAGGCAAAAATACATCGGGATACAGTTTTGCTGTCAAATCCAGTATTTGTGCTTCGATATGGTTCATATCCTGGCTTTCGTGAAAATCGATCCTGTAATCTTTCACTGCTCCCTGCTCAAATTTTTCAAAAGTTTCCTCGACATCTACACTGTAATCGGTTTCAGATTCGTATTTACGAACCTTGATACTATTTTCCTTTATAAGCAGGCTGTATTTAATTTCCGATAAATCATTTTTAAGCTTTTTAATTTCAACGAGAAGCGAGGTAAAATGATCCGAATTTGCATATTCTTTTAAATATTCCCGAAAAGACAAAAAACCGCGCGATTTTAAATCCGAAAGAGACAAATCATGTACCAGGTCATTAACGGCGCTGCAATAAATCTCCACCGCATCTAAAAACCACCTTTCCTTCTGATATTTATAGTAAAGTTTGTCCGACCTTGTAAGATGCTCCCGCATTGTACGCATTTTTTGTGCAAATGATTCTATGTTCCCGAAAAGTATTTGATTTTCCAGATCCTGCATTATTTCATGACGATACCTGATCGAATCAATATCGCTTAAAGAAGTGTAAAAAAACGGTTTTAGATTATACTCCTGTTTACCGGCCGTAATGGCCTCTATAATCTGATCAAGATTTAAATCGACAAAAAAAACGGGTGCTTCCGGCGTTTCCTTTTTTATATTGTCTTTAATTTTATTAAACAGGATGCCGTTAAAAGTCATTGGCAAAACATCCCGGGGCATATATGGAGTCCTCCTTACCTAATGATTTCTCACATCGTGCAGCGGCCATCGTGCAGCAGCCATCGCTCAGCGGGTACAAAAAAACCCGCTCTATAGCGGGTGCTTAGCCGTTTCTTTACGACTCCTGCGCTACAGAAACCTGCACGTCAGGAGTCATCAGCACGGCCGGTACATTTAATTCGGGGGACTCCATCCCCTCTTTCATTAAAGAATTTAATAAACCGCCCGGGAAAAGTCAAGTCAAAAGGTTACAGCCCAAGCCATTCCTGACCGGAAGGATACTTACAAAAAGAGCGGACACAGAATGATAACGCTGAATTAAAATCTCAAGTTTTCGGAGCTATTTCCAGGATAAGCTCCACCTCTCCCCTGCTCAACCTGGTCGCTTTTGCAATTTCCCGAACCGACCATCCCTGATGTGAAAGTTTTACTACGGTTTCCCTCTTATCGAGAGGCGGCGCCCCTCTCTCTGCTTTTTTATCTTTAACTTCTTCCTTAATCAGGCTCTCTAAAAGACGCACCTGCTCCTGTGCCTGATGCCCGATATCCTCGAGCCTCGTCTCTGTCTTGGCAAGCCATTCCCTTGCTTTCTGCATTTTATCCATACGTTTTACCAGATCACCAAGAATGCCGTCGATCGATCCGATCATCTCCACAACCGCGTCCGCTTTATCCTTGTTTTCCGCAAGAACTTCCAATTCTGTTTTAAGTTCCTCTAAGTTTTCCGTAAATTCCGAAAGACCGTCATTGTTGCTTTTAATTGCCTTTTCCAGTTCTTCGAGTCTCTCGAAGTTTTTATCAACCCCGTCTATCGTACTCTCGATTATCTCTTTTTTATTCTCAAGTCTGTTAAATCTTGACTCCACCACTTTTTCGAGTTCTTCCAATGAGCGGATCCTTGCCTGTATCTCCTGCAATGTATCATGACTCATCGTAACATTTTCTAACTTTACATCGATATCCTTTGATATGTTCAGAAGTTTCTTAAAATCCCCCTCCATCGCCTCGATTCTTCTCTTCTCGTTTAAAAAACGGTTAAATTTGGCCGAAACCTCCTCACTAACCCTCCGTGTCCTGCCTACCTGAGCCTCTATCTCATCTATTTCTCTTTTCTGAGCTTTTAACCGTGCAATCTCACTCTTAAGTTCTTCTATATTAGCTGTAAGGGCAAGCTTTAAGTTATCCGCCCTTTCGAATATCTTTGTCTGAGAGGTAAAATCTTTAAGCCGTCTCTCTATTCCCGTCAGATTTACAGAGAGTATCTTATAATTGTCCTCGACCTTTCCGAAAAGTTTCTGCTGTATTACTTCTGTTTTTTCCTTAACATCATTAAGCAGCAGTTTAAAATCTTTTACCTTTCTATCCACCTCTCCGTTAAAGTCGTTTATCTTTCTCCGGAAACTTATCTCAAAACCTTCCAGATTCTTTTTTAAATCCGACATCGAGCTTTCTGTTTTTTTATCCAGTTCTCCTTTTAGCTGCACTATTCTTTCCGAAATATCACCAAGCTCATTTTTCAAATTCAACCGTTCTTCATTTGTGGATACTATAAGATCGTCACGCTGAGAGGTGAACTCTGTTTTTATATTCTCTATTGCAGAGTTTATATCTTCTTTAAAAGACTCGACCTTTTCCGTTAATCCGGTTTTCGATTCATTCATCTCCTGAAGTATCTTCGTCTGCCATACGATAACATCCGACCTTGTTGTCCTTAAAAGCTCCGATACCTCCTGTTTCTCGATATCTATACTGCCTCCCAGCTCTCTGAATTTTAACTCCGTATCCTTTCGTACTCTTGCAGCATCTTCATCCAACGACTGCCTTAAAAGGTTCATCTCACGGCTGAACAGCTCCATCGAGTCATTTTTCGCTTTTTCCACTTCATTTCTTAAAGCGGAACCGAGAGAGGAAACAGTATCTTCCGCTGTAGATATTCTGCCTTTAAGACTGTTTTCGAATTCCTCGACCTGCCTCTCCATATCGCTGAATTCTACGGCAGCCGAACTTTTAAGCTCTTCAAGTCTTGCTTTTAAATCATTGCCGTATGTTTCTTCTATCCTTTCCCTTTCCGATATATGTACGGTTTCTATCTCACCTATCCTGGAACCTATATCCTCCTGCCATCTCTTTAACTTTTCTTCTATATTTACACTGCGCTCCTGAAGATCCTTAAAAAATCCGTCTTCAAAAACCTGCAGTTTTTCCGATACATCCTGGTATGCTCTGGACTTTAATTCGGACAGACCTTTATCCAGCTCTGCCATACCCTCTCTGATTACAGATATCTCCTCTTCTGCTTTAAGACGTTCTTCCTTCCTTCTCTCCTCGAGATATTTAGAGAAAGTATCCAGGTCGCCCTTTATTTTTTCTGTCATACGGTCCATTACACCCCGAAGATTTTTATCAAGTGCCTCTATATCCACATTAACATCTTCAAGTTTGCGGAAACGGTAATCCACCTCTCCTTCATAGTCGGTAAGCCTGTTCTCCGCCGTTTCGAACATGGATATAAAATTACTCCGGAAATCATCGAGTCTTTCGGATACGGCAGCCTCATTACCGTTGATTTTTTCCTTTAGCTTTAAAAAAACAGCATCCTCGAGAGATTCACCCTTTCTGATAACTTCCAGCAGCTGTTCCCTTTTCTCTTCTATTTTAGCGCTGTAAGTATCATCGATTCCGGCGATACCTGTTCTGAAATTCTCATCCATTACAAGGTATTTCTTCTCTGCTGTCACAAGCATATATTCGAGTTTTTTGGTAAAGGCCTTCCCCTTCTCCTCTACATCACCCAGAATTTTCTTTATCGATGCCAAAAATTCCGACATAAGCCCCGATTTTTTGCCCTTTGCTTCCAGTTCGAAGCTTTCAAAATTCTTTTTAAGGTTTTCTATTGCACTCCGTTCGAGCTCGTCTTTTCTGGCCTCCAGTTTTGTAATGTACACGGAGAAATCTTTAACCTTATGCTCCGACTCCTCTATAATACTCTTAATCTCATCGATCCTATCCGTTATCCCGGATGTCAGTTCGTCACGAATAGTCTCCAGTTCATTTCTATTATACTCCTTGATTCTTGTTGTAACTGCCGGAACAGACTTTTCGAGCTTTATAACCTGAATACTCAAATCCTTTATGCGTTTGTTTACACCGTCGATGAACTGAGATTCTTCATGAATTCTCTTCATATTTTCATCGACACGGGCGGTCATCCGTATGAGTTCCTTAAGAACACTATCATATTCTGTTAACCGGTGCTCTATCTTTACAATATCATCGGAACGTCCGCTTAATCCCTGTTCTACTTCATGTACCCGGTTTAATATATCTTTGCCTGTTTTAAGATTTACCTGAAGTTCGATGGAAAGATCTTTTAACTTTGCTGTTTTTTCATCGACAAATTTAGATAAATTCTGCACTACCCTGTCCGAATATTTTTTTACTTTCTCTAAGGATCTGTTTCCCTTATCGATCTGCCTGTATATGAGTAAAATCAATAAAACCGTCAAAAAGGTTATTAAATTTCCTACCGTGAACATTGTTCCCCTCCCAATGGAAAACTTGTATATATCTTACATTTGTAATAAACAGTTGTCAATTATCAATTATTTTTAACAATATTTGTAAAAAAGCGGCATATCCGGTGAATCTAAAATCCGGCTTAACCTCGGAATAACGGCTTTTAAAACGGTCCAGCCCTGCAAGAATCCCCGAAAAAAGAGCGGTTTTCATACCTGCCCGAATCGCACCGGTTATATCATACCGCGGATTATCGCCCACAAACAGTACCTGATCCGCGGGGATTCCAAGCCTTTTACACACCATTAAAAAGGGCTCCGTATCCGGTTTTAAATATCCGCTTTCCTCGGAACACAGAACAGTATCCCAGTAACCCTGCAATCCCAGAAACTTAAGCTTTTCGGCAGCAGGAAAATCGGACAGAACGGCTAATTTTACTCTTTCCTTTTTTAAATAGTCCAGTACTGCTTCCACATTACGGTAGGGTCTTATACCTTTAAGGGAATTTATCCATTTATCATATATTATGCTTTCTATGGCTGTATATGCATAATCATCCGTAACGCCTAACCTTGCAGCAAGCATCTTCGCCTGCCGGATACGAAAATCAGTATCTTCACGGGGCTTCTTTCTGATTTCACTGCGCACTTTACCAAAATTAGAAATAAACCGGAAATATTTTATAAAAACAGGAATCGATTTAAGATACATCCTTTCATAGGGGTACAAAGTTCCGTCGATATCGAAAACTACAGCTTTAATTTTCATTTAAGCCCTTTATTCCATAATGCGGCAATCTCCTGCTATTCCGGTTTGATAACATAGGTTATTCTCCCTTTTACCACCCTGCTGCCCCTGACAGCCTGAAACTTCCAGCGTCTTAAGGCCTCTGTTATGGCTGCATCCACATCGCTGTAGCCGGATGATTTTTCCACATGTATTGTTGAAATAACGCCCCCGGGAAGAAGTTTAAAAGAAATAACCACCACAAGCTTTAAACCTTCTTTACCGACCCATTTTGGAATCGACGGTTTCGGCATGTACAGAGGCTGCCGGGCCTCTGACTGTTGTTCCCACTGTATCGGTACTCCCGCTTCCGCTCCTGTGCCCGACAAGCCTGCCGGTGCACTGCCGGAAGAAGAGGTTGTTCCTTTAGAACCCGGCTCTCCGGTACCGGATGCTTCTTTCCCGGAAGTTCCCTTAAGAAGCTTATCAAGATTTGTATAAACATTTCTGCCAAGGGCTTCGGCAGCTTCTTTACTCTGTTTCGATCCGTACTGTTCCGTTTTCCCTGCAGCCTTCTCATTACCGACTACAGGCGCGACAAAAGGGATATTTACGGATCTTTCCTCTGACAGTAAAGACTGCTCCGGCTTTTTTACAGGAGGCATCGGACTCTCCCGTGGTTTACGTGAGGGAATTTGTTTCCACGACGCACTTTGTTTAACCGGCTGCGTTTTTGTTCCCGCACTCCTGCTGACTGCCTGTTTAGTCCCTGTTCTTTGTATGATGCTCCCGGCAGTCTTCTCTGCCCCGGCAGAAGAAGGCTTAAGCCCCTTTTCGGTTTTTACCGCCGGCACATTTTTATTGGTTTTTACCGCCGGTTTTAAAGCCTCTGACAATTTAACGGCCTTTTTTGCAGATACAGCAGGAACTTCCTCCAGGGTTACATAAACAGGACCGCTGTATTCGGGCAGTTCTCTGGCGTTGATCTTTATCACAAGCGGTAATACGAAAAAGATAAACAGATGTATAAGTATCGCGATAGAAATACTAAAAGATACTCTTTCGAAATCCTTCCTTGCAGCTACAGACATTACCTCCCCCTGCTAACTGATACCCTGCCCGGACATTGCCTGACCATATATCCGGTCAACTTCCCCCTTTAATCTCTCTTGTTTTTAAGTTAACGCCCTTAAACCCATTTTTTCTTAAGACATCGAGTACCTCTATCATGAGATTATAAGATACGGCTCTGTCGCCTTCAACTACTACCGTTCTGATCTTTTTCTTCTCCTCACTGCTTAAGGAAGTAAGTTTTTTATCCAGACCGGAAATATTATACTTCTCTTTATTAAGATATATCTCATTCTCAGAGATTATCGTCACTACAAGCCGGCTCATTGCAACAGGTTCGGATGTGGAGGAACCGGGAAGCACCAGGCTTATGCCCGGAGTAAGAATAAATGTCGAGGAGACCATAAAGAATATAACCAATTGGAAAACAACATCTATCATCGGCACCAGATCTACAACGGCCTGAGGCATAAGCCTCCTTTTAAACCTCATTCGGGTCCGCCTCCGTATTCCTTGTACTTAAGAAAAGCACCAGCTCATTTACCTTGTTTTCCAGTCTGATAATAGTATGATTAACCTTGCTCACAAGATAGTTGTAAAAAATAATAACAGGTATCGCAACGACCAATCCCGCTGCAGTGGTCAGCAAAGCCTGCGCAATCCCCTTTGCAAGAAGAGCCGGATTACCCATCGCACCAAATTTTCCGAGCACTCCGAAAGCTATGATGTTGCCGGTAACAGTTCCGAGAAGTCCTAACAGGGGAGCAATATGTGCAATCGTGCCCAAAGCGGAGATAAACTTCTCCAGTTTTGGAATTTCCAGGTTTGCCGCATCCATGATGACCTCTTTGATAGTATGATCCTCATAGTGTCTGTGCTCTATCCCCACCTTCATAAGATTGGTAACAGGGGATGGGTTGTTCTCACATATGGACAGTGCTTCATCAAAATGACCCTTCTCTAATGTGGATTTTAACCTGTTCATCATTTTATCTTCATCGACTCTTATTTTTCTAAAAAACAACAGCCTTTCCACGATTATTACCGTTGCAATTAACGAGAGCAGGAGGATAAAATACATTATTATCCCTCCCTGGTTCATTATCTCCAACATAGGCTGCTCCTTAAAAATTTATTTGTATCTTAATTGTAGCTCTGGATCCGGGCTCTTCCAGCCCTAAAGCGTTGTATCTTGGCGTTCCGGATATAAGGAGTATATCATCGATCTCTGTTACTAACCGGATATAATCGGAAATCTGATAAAAACCGTCTATGCTTACATCAGGAAACTGAAGTTCTCCGGTAATCCCCGAAAGATACGAAACATCGAGATTTCCTCCGTATATGCTGTTCTTATCTGATGCACTTAATTCGAATGTTAATGAATCGAGAGTCTTGTAAAAAGACCGGTCGTACCACCTGCGCCTCCATCCTGTGTTCAGAATAAACCAGCTGGTGATATTCCACCGGAATCC
>QILZ01000248.1 GCA_003233545.1 Spirochaetales bacterium | reverse complement strand
TTTTTTACCTGTCTTTAGATATGTATCCTCTAAGAGGAGATATGACTCGAGGTCGGCAGGTGATATCTGTATGGCTTTTTTATAGAGAGGAATTGCATATTCGGGGTATCCATTGACTATAAAGATTTTGGCAAGCTTTTTAATAAGTTCCACATTCTCAGCCGTAATTTTATCGGCTTTCTTAAAACTCTTTTCCGAATCAGAGGGATCGCTTGCCCACATATATGTTAATCCTAGGTTAATTAACAGGTTCAGATTGCCTTTGAAATGTTTAAGACCGTCCTTAAAAAATGAAATGGATTCCTTATAGCGGCCTGTCCATGCGGCCACCTTCCCTGCCTCTATCCAGAGATCGAGCTTGCCGGGATTTTTCTTTAAAAGTTCCCTGTATTTTTTTAACCCGATAGAAACATCTCCCCTCCATATTCTGTTCTTTGCGATTAAAAGAAGTATGTTAAAGTTATCCGGAGCTAAAAGGGATGCCCGTTTCAGGTATTTAAGAGCATTCAGATAATCTCCTATGAGAGTATAGATTAAAGACAGTTCGATAAGCGGCTGAGGGTTGTCCGATTTATCTCTTATTATAATCAGGTAATCATCGATAGATCTGAATGGGAAATTTATGGTCCTGTTTTTCATATTTTTAGGAAAAACTTCCGGAAGAGGCGAGCCTTTAATGAGCCTGCCGTTTTCTTTCCGTATAAGGAAAAAATTGTCAAGATAAAAGTAAAACCTGTTGTCGTAGCGGCGCTTTTGATTTACTTCGAACCGGATTTTATGAATACCTGCTTTGAGTTTTTCATCACCGAAAATATTCCAGTAATAGGAAGGTGCGTAATTCTCTACTACCGTTATATTCTCTCTGTATCTATCGACTGTCTTTTTATTATCGATTGTATATTTAAAGGGTGACACAAAAGAAGGGTACAGATCATCCTTAGGGCCCGGGGGTGTACCGCCGTACCACAATTCATACTCTCCTCCCTCAGGCACGTAAAAAACATAATCCGCATAAAACGATGCACCTCCCTGCAGTCCCGACGCCCTGTTAAGCTGAAGTGTTCTCCTGCCCGAACAGCTGTAGTTAAGGGTTGGTTCCTTGTTGAAGTTCGTGGAAACGGCATCCTCCCCTTCGACAAAAATTATATTGGGATTCTCTTTCGGGAATTCCGCATCTATTTTTGATACAGGTGCCTTATTTTGAGGCGTTTTTTGTTTGGTATTCTTCGTCTGCTCCTGCGTCCATCCGGAAACCAATACCAGTGTTATTAGAAGAACATTTCCCATAAACCGTTTCATTTTAAACTCCGCTTGTTTTAAAATATCCTATACTATATAATAGTATAGAATTGGAAAAAAAACAGACTCCTTTGAAAATTATAGGTGAATTATCGCTTTTCTCAGTAATTATCGGCGCTGTTAACGTAATTTTCTCCAATGACCCGGGGTTTTTTAAGGTTCCGTTTAATCCTTATATAGATTTTGCACTTGTAGTTGCCGCATATTATGGTAAATATTACGGGTTTTATTCACTCTTTGCATCGGCTTTTACAATTTCTCTTCCGCTTCCGTTTGTCTTCTTCCTGATAAAAGGTGAAATAGACATGATTTCCTACTGGAAGGAACTCGGGGATAATTCCCTGGTACCCTTTGCCGTGGGCCTGCTCGGAATCTATCTTTTCGGACTTATCCGTGAAGCTCTTACCTCACGTTCCGTCAGAGACAGGAACCGCCTTAAGATAATTTCCAGGGATAAAGCGACCCTGATGCGCGAGGTAAAGGGATTGCGTACGGTAAACCTGGAGCTTGAACAGAGAGTATCCCGGCAGGAAGATTCATTAACTACGCTTTATACACAGATACAGAGCATACGTTCGCTCAATTTGGATAAGGCCCTTTTTGCTCTTCTTGAAACGGTACAGCATTTTTCAGGCGCTACAAAGTGTTCGGTATGGGAGTATAAACCGGACAGCAGCAGTCTTGTGCTGTCTTCGACACTCGGATGGGATTCTAAGGAAAAAGCGGAGGCCGTGCTTACCGATTCTGACAGCATCGAAGGCTGGGTTGTTCGTAATAATACCATATTTTCGGCGACAATGCTGCTCCAGTACGAAAATCTCAGGCAGATGGATACGGGGAGAAATTTGTTTACAATACCTATTTTGGCGGGCAGAAAGGTATGGGGGATTCTCAATATAGAGGAGATGCCCTTCGAAAAGTATAATCTTTATACCGGGCGGATGCTCCAGTTAATCGTTGCTCTCGCTGCGAACGCTCTGGAAAAGACATTGGAGTATTCGAGTGTTTTAAAACAGGCGGAAACGAATCCTGTTACCGGACTGCCTTCCTTTGTATATTTTTCTAAAATAATTAATAATGAATTAAAGCGTGTAAAATATGAAAAAGGCAAGTTAAGTGTAATTATTTCGGAAATTCAGAATTTCGGCACATTAGCTGATAGATATGGAAAAGATGAAGTTTTAAGGCTTGTTGTGGAACTTATAGAGACCATGACTGTCATATCGGAGAATAAGGCAAGATTTTTTCACTATAAAAGCGAAAATCAGATTGTTATACTTTATCCCAATCTCGATTTTGACGGGTCGTCTTTGTTCAGTCTGAATCTGCTGGAGGCAATAAATAAGCGGGACTGGGAGATACGCGGGGAGGGTATTACTCTGGATCTTATCCTTGGATATTCATCTCTGACCGGAACAGAAGAGACACTGGAAGATCTGCTCGGGATAGCGGAAAATCTACTTGAGATGCAGAAGATTTAAAATATGTCCGGTTTCGATTATATCAAAAATGTTTCACCGGGCTTCAGGCCCAAAACTCCTTCGGCAGCTTTAAAAGCAGTGGAGGAAAATATGTTTCCGATAGAGGCATTTATATATCTGGGAACTTCCATAAAACCTATTAATGAAAAACCATACGACTTTGATGCATTGGAAAGAATTCTGTCGCGCCGCGATCTGGATATCAAAACGTATATTATACTAAATCGTATTTTCAGCGAACTTACCAGGAGCAGCGACCAGGAAACGGCCCTGCTCGCAGCGGAGAGTATAAACCTGATAGAGAACAGGTACAACACAAGAATAGAGGAACTGAAAAACAAATTAAAGACCGGAGAAAGCGATGCGGTATATTTGGAATTAGCCGAAACATACTACGAATTTGCTCTCCTTAATGAAGGTAAACCGGAGATAAAGAAATTCTACTTAAAAGAATCCTTCGAATATTTAAAAAAGACAATTCAAGGCAGGCGGTACAGGAAAAATAATATTTTTTTCCTCGTAAGAATCCTTATAGAGCTTAAGATGTACGATCAGGCATTTGCAATACTTAATAAGGTAAAGAATAAATCGGAACCTATGATTCTTTTTTTAAAAGCAGAGGTTGAATTCCACAGGAGGAACCTCTCCGAAGTTTTCCAGTACTGTATCGAACTTACAGAATATGCGGATAAACTGGGGGAATCGATGAAATCGGTTCTTTCTTTCTGGGTGGGTTTCTGATGAGGAAAAAAATACGTGTATGTCTTGTACTGGAGGGTTCCTACCCGTATGTAACGGGAGGGGTCTCCTCATGGGTTCAGCAGCTTATTCAGGGGATTCCGGAGGCGGATTTTATCCTGTATACAATTTCTCCGAAGAAAAATCAGCCGGTTCATTATACATTTCCTGAAAATGTCAGGGAACATGCCGATGTGGTAATTTCAGATAGGTTAAAGGATTTAAAAAAAGGAGGATTTAATAAAAAGGAGCTTTTTAAGAAAATAAATGAAATGCACAAACTCTTTGAGCTGGGAAGTACTCCCGATATCGATCCGGTAGTAAACTCTATTCCCGAAGGATATTTTCTTTACCATGATGCTGTTAAGAGAAAAGAGGGGTGGGAACTGATTACCGGGAGCAATCAAAAGAGAAACCCGGTTTATCCCTTTTCCGACTATTATTGGGCATGGAAATCCACACATGATATGATGTTCACCATTATGGGTTTTAAACCTCCGGAAGCTGACCTGTACCATGCCGTATCAACAGGTTATGCAGGGCTTGCCGCATTAATTGCAAAAATAAAAAAAGGGAAACCATATCTTTTAACGGAACATGGGTTGTATCATAAAGAGAGAGAAATAGAGATAAGACGTACAAGTTTAATAAAGGGTTATCAGCGGGATATGTGGATTAAGATATATTCCGCTTTAAGCAAACTAAGTTACAGATATGCCGATTTGGTGATAAGTCTGTTCGAATATAACAGGAGAATGCAGATCGAGTTTGGTGCCGATGAAGATAAGACACTTGTTATACCGAATGGAATAGACGTAGTAAGGTTTTTAGCAGTAAAAAGAGAAAAGCGGCCGGGCTTTCACGTAGGTCTTGTGGGAAGGGTTGTTCCGATAAAGGATATTAAAACATTTATTGCCATGTCCAAAATAGTATCAGGTAAAATCCCCGAAGTGCAATTCTACTGTATCGGGCCCACCGATGAAGACCCCGGCTATTACGAGGACTGTAAACTACTTGTAAACAGCTTCCACCTTGCCGGCAAATTTCACTTTACAGGGAGGCAGGATGTCAGGGAGTACTATGCCTTTCTCGATGTTCTGCTTTTAACAAGTATCCGGGAAGCGCAGCCTCTGGTACTGCTGGAAGGTTTTTGCGCCGGGGTACCTGCTGTTGCTACAAAAGTGGGAAATGTGCCCGAGCTTCTCGACTATGACGAGAGGTTCCTTTCTCCTTCCAAAGATCCCGAGAAATTAGCGGAAGGTGTGGAGTATATCTATGAAAATCCCGAAATAATGAAAGTTATAGTGGAAAAAAACAAAGAAAAGGTACTGCAGTTCTACGACAGGCGGGAAGTTTTTAACCGGTATCACAGGATTTATCAGAATTTGATCGAAGGGAAAGAATGGCAGGAATAGGTTTCGAACTCCAGAGAGTCCTTAAGAAAGGCGGTATCGGTTCCTTTTTTAAGGTTGTACTGGCAGGGAGTATGGTTGTAGCGGGTCCGTGGATACTGACTATTCTGGGAATATTCTTTATAGGAAAGTTTGCCGAAAGCGAACTTGCTCAGTATCATAAACTTTTCACGGCTGCAATAGTATACAGTTATGCTTTTTCATTGATTTTTTTCGGCGGCAGCCACTATATATTTACACGTTACGTTGCAGACCTGATATATGAAGATAAAAATCAGGATGCAGGTTCCGCACTTGTCTCTTTCTCTCTTATAGTAACTGTGATTGCCCTTATAATTGGTATTATAGCCGTTGTAAATCTGAAAATAAGCTATATGCCCTATTATTTTATCTATAAAGTATCTGTAATTATTTTATTTATCCTGATTAACCTGACATGGCTCCTGATGATTTTTATATCCCTTTTAAAGCGGTTTATGGCTATTTTTATGCTGTACCTCATAGGGATGGTGCTCTCCTTTGCCGCTGTCAAGCTGTTGGGGCATAATTTTTATACCGGCGGCGCCCTGCTCGGTTATACATTCGGCCAGCTTTTTATCGTAGTATCTCTCTTTCTGCTTGTATTTAAGGAGTATAAACCGGGAAGATTAATATTCCGGGATTTTATCAGTTACATAGGCCGCTTTAAGTATCTTCTGTTGTCTGGTATCCTGTACTACTGGGGAATGTGGGTGGACAAAGTGGTGTTCCGGGCTTTTTTGGGGACCGGGATTCCGGGAACATTTTTTAAATTATTCGATTATTACGATATACCGGTCTATATTGCAAATCTGACTATTATTCCGGGTATGATCTACTATGTTATAGTAACGGAAATCGACTTTTACATACATCTTAAAGAATTCCTGCGCGGTCTTAATAACGATATGTACAGTTATATACAGTCAAAGAAGTATGCAATGGTCAATTCAATAAAAAACGGGCTGCGGGAACAGGGTTTGTTTCAGGGAATTCTTACCTTTGCTTTTATACTTCTTTCGGGAGAGATATCCGGTCTGTTTTTCCATGGTTTGCTTTCCGTTTCCACTCTCCGGATAGTATTGGGCGGTGTATTTTTTCATTTTATGCTTCTTACTCTTCTTATTTACCTGTTCTACCTGGAACTATACAGGTATGCATTCTTTTCTAGTATTGTGTTTTTCGGTGTTAATCTTATCCTTTCTCTTCTTATTGCCTTTACAAAGTCATATAATCTCCTTGGCGTCAGCTATCTGTTCGGAGGCATAGCCGCATCTGTTTTTGCAACTGTTCTCCTTTTGCGGTCTGCACGCTATGCTGACCGTGATCTCTATGCAAGGCAGAGTGCGTAATTAAACTTATTCTGAAATATTTTACATTTATTACCGATATCGTTATATTTTATACCGAAGGTTTAAGGAGTTTTATAATTTGAGTGATCTTAGAGTTCTCTTTATAGGTGAGATAGTGGGGAAAGCCGGTGTTTTCTGTGTAAAGAATATGCTTCCCCGCTTAAAGGAAGAACATAATATAGATTTTGTAGTGGCAGACGGCGAAGGAGCTACGGGCGGCTTTGGATTGGGGAAAAATCATTCCATATACCTTCACAAGCTGGGTATCGATGTAATCACTTCCGGTGAAAGAATTTACTATAAAAAAGATATGGTATCCCATATTACAAAGGCTCCGTATATCCTGCGGCCGGTAAACTATCCGCGTGATGATCCCGGGTACGGCTGGAAGGTCTATGAGAAGGAAGGAAAAAGTATTGCCGTGATAAATGTACTTGGAATTTCAGGATTCGGCAGGGTACATCTTGAAAATCCGCTGCTGTTCCTTCCCGAATTAATCGGGCATATCCTTAAAAAGACACAGCTTATCCTCATCGATTTCCATGCGGCTACAACTGCAGAAAAGAGTACCCTTTTCTATTTTCTGGACGGTAAGGTCTCTGCCATTATAGGAACCCATATGCGAGCATTAACAGCCGATGAGAGGGTTATGCCCGGAGGAACAGCGGTAATTACCGATGCCGGGAGAACCGGAAGTATAAATTCCGTAGGCGGCCTGGATTCCGAAATAGAAATAAGAAAGTTAATAACACAGGTTCATGAATATTCAAAGGATACATGGGGTGATGTCGAACTCCAGGGTGTTATTGTAGATATTAAGGAGAATGGGAAAGCTTCATCGATTAAACGATTAAGAATCGAATACAGGGAGGATAACAATGACTGAAAAAGGAATAGTCGACTCTATAGAGGATGATGTAATTACAATACTCTGTTCGGACAATCCTTACTGTTCTTCGTGTAATGCATGTGAACAAAGTGAGGGGGGGAAGAAACTTAAAGTGAGAAACCCTGAAGACTTACAGATTTCAACGGGTGATTTCGTGGAGATTTATCTGTCACCGGGTAAATCTATTTTTGCCGGTTTCATGGTATTCATCATGCCTATTATCATGTTTTTCATATTCTACTATTTTGCCATATATATCGTCGGAACGAAAATTGAAGCCATTCAGATTTTGTCCGGTATCAGTGGAATTGCCATCGGGTTTGTTATAAATTTTATATACGGACGTATCAGAAAGGACTCTGATCTGCCGGAGATTACGAGAGTCTTAAACAAACCTGATCCGAATGAGTATTACGCCGAACTGATGGCAAAAAACCGGCAGTGATCCCTTATCTTAAAATCAGCCTGTTAATTGTTTCCGCCATTTTATTTAAGGGCACTATATGGCTGATGACATTGTTTTCGATTGCAACCCTCGGCATTCCGAAAACAATGGAGGATTCTTTATCCTGTGCAACGGTTATACCTCCCATGCTGTAAATTATACCGATTTCCCGTGCTCCGTCTTTGCCCATTCCGGTCATAATAACGGCAAGGCTTCTCCTGGCATATACCTTTGCAACGGACGTGAAAAGCACACCGGCGGACGGGCGGTGTCCGTTAGCCGGCGGTGCATCGGATAAGTGAATTCTGTTGGTATCTGCTTTCGGAATAATTTCCATATGATAATCCCCGGGGGCTATGAGAACGGATCCCCTGACAACAGGATCGCCTTCTTCCGCTTCCTTTACTTTAAGCGGACAGATTTTGTTAAGGTTTGCCGCAAATTCACTGGTAAAGCCGGGAGGCATATGCTGGACTATTAAAACCGGAACCGGAAGTAAAGGATCGAGATGGGGAAGCATATGTCTCAGTGCATTAGGACCTCCCGTGGAAATTCCGATTGCAACGATTTCAATGGGAAAGGATGGCCGCTGTGCCCGGATTTCTTTAAATACAGCTGCCTGTTTTTTATCAAGTACACCTGCTTTTTCAGTAGATATGCTTTCCGATTCTTTTTTTATTTTATACCTGGTTCCATAAATCCGTATAAGTTCAACGAGCTGATCTTTGGTTTTGTGGATATCATGGGAGACGGTTCCGGATGGTTTCAGCACAAAATCAGATGCCCCGAGTTCCAGGGCCTCTATTGTGATCTTTGCCCCTTTTCGGGCAAGGGATGAGAGGATGATTACAGGTATTTTTATTCCTCTCTTGTTTCTCTCTTTTAAGAATTCAATACCGTTCATCCGGGGCATTTCGAGATCGAGAATTATAATATCGGGGTTAAGCTGATCTATTTTCTGCAGTGCAAAAATACCGTTCATTGCAGTACCGGCAACAGTTATATCAGGCACATCATCGAAGATTTTACCTGTAAGATTTCTCATTAACGCCGAATCATCGACAATAAGAACGGATATCCGTGTTTCCTGCACTTTATTGCTCCTTGATCATACGAATTTCCTGTATATTGTCGCCCAGTCGGTTTTGACAAATTCAAACTTTGTGTTCATGCCGAAGAGCGACTCGGAGTGTCCGATAAAAAGGTATGAGTGGCCTGTCATGACATTCCAGAAACGGTTAATAACGGATTCCTGTGCTGTTTTATCGAAGTAAATTATAACATTTCTGCAGAACACAATATCGAGGTTCATAAGCCAGCTGTCGAATTTCAGGTTATGGTAGTCGAATTTAACCATCTCTTTTATTTCCTGTTTAATCTGGTAGCCCTCTCTTTTGCTTTCGAAGAAGCGATTCAGGTATTTACCGGGTATCCCGTTTATTCTGCTGTCCGGGTAGTATCCTTCTTTCGCGGTCATCAGCGAGGTTAGGCTTAAATCCGAACCCGTAACCTCGATGGTAAATCCGGGAGGCAATTTATCCTTTAAAACCATGGCAATCGAATACGGTTCTTCTCCGGTGGAACAGCCGGCACTCCAAACCCTGAAATTTTTATTTCCCTCTTTCTTCTTAAACGCAAGTATTTCCGGTATAACATAGTTCTCTAATGTTTTAAAATGAGGTATATTCCTGAAGAACCTGGTTAAATTTGTCGTTACCGAATCCAGAAGAATTTTCAATTCTTCCCTGTCTTTTAAGATGATGCCGTAATACTGCATAACATCGGATAAATTAAGTCTGCGAAGCCGCTCTTTTAACCTGCTTTCTAAGATGGTACGGTTGGAATTGGAGAAATGTATCCCGCTTTCGTTGTAGATCAGGTTCTTGAATTTCCCGAATTCCTGATCGGTTAAATATTTTTCCATGTTTTTTTCTTTATTTTAATATATTGTATTATAGCATTGTATAATAGCGTTAATGCAGCGTCAACATGAAATTTAGATGGCAGGAAATACTGAAAAACTCAGTACATAACGGTGCAATAAAGGCCGGGCATTTAAGATGTATTCCGCATCTTAAGACCTGCCGGTATTGGGACCGTGCCGTTTTCCTCGGAAGGGTGTACTATAAGCTTCACTACTGTACTTTCGACGGGGGACTTATCAAGTATGATAACAGGATATATTACATAAACAGTGCACAGATAAATGCTCTGACTCCTTATCTTAAATGGAATTTAAGTAAAGAAATTACCGTTATGGAAGAAGACTGAAATATTTTGATTTTTTTGCTGAGTTTCCCTTTGGATGGTGTATAATAAAAGGGGGAGTAAACCGCATGATTAGAGTATCGATAAAAGGCTTTATGATAGATAGTACAACGGAAATGCCTGTTGTTCTCCTTAAAAATGATCAGTCGGGGAACCTTATCCCTCTGCTTATAGGTCCCTTTGAAGCCGGTGCCATTATTCTGGAACTGAAGGGCATTAAACCTCCGCGCCCGGTAACGCACGACCTTCTCGCCGAGATGTTCAGGAGAAACAGAATACACATGGAATATCTCGAAATATACGATTCTTTCGGGGATATCTTCTTCTCCAGAATAAAATACAGAAAAGGAATAAAATCCCATACCTTAGAGGCAAGGCCGGGCGACGGAATAGCTCTTTCGATACGTCTTAATTCACCCATATACATCAATGAACGGATCGTATTAAAATTAAAGCAGGATATATCCGAAGGACGTATCTCTGATGTTAACAGTGTAATACCGGAAAATCAATTTCT